>CAMLKQ010000049.1 GCA_946480585.1 uncultured Kangiella sp. | reverse complement strand
GGGTCGCAAGCATGAACCGATCCTGAATGGTGCGACGCACAGTGGACGCACAGTGTAGGGGCCCGGGCTGGCGAGCGTCCACCGTTCAGGATCGATTCAGTACGCATGCCGCCAAATGGCACCAGCTTGACGATGCTTGTGCTGATCGGGCTACGACGCTACGCGGCGTCGGTTCACGGCAGCGGTTCGAATCCACTCAGGGAGTTTTCATCATGTTGCGCTCTGCCATCGCTTTTGCCCTCACCAGCGGACTTTCTGCCGCCTGGGCCGCGGATGTGCCGGTGGCCCAGTCAGTGGCCGGTTATCAGGCCGATCGGCCGGCATCGCTTGCCAAAATGGCAAGCTCGCGGCAGGCCCGCTATCAGGATGGCGCGGCTGGTCCGGCTGCAGCGAACAAGACCGCCGCTGGCGTCAGCCATCGCGATCCGCTCCGGGTGGCGGCGCAACGCGCAGCCGAAACGGCTGCCAGCAAACCGACCGTTGACAGCAAGCAGACCGTTGATAGCAAGCAGACTGGCGACAGCACACAGACTGCTGATAGCAAGCCGATCACTGACAGCAAAACGGCCACGACCGAGCCGACTCGGCCGGCTCAGGTCACGCTGCGCAAAAGTGCCAGCCATGATTTCCGGCTTTGGGATGCGGGGCGCAGCCTGATCAGCGATGCCGATGACGACGGCTATTTCCGCCGTTTTGAAATCCGTTTTGATGCCGATGTCAGCTACGGCGATGCGCTCGTGTACGCCAAGCTTTACCTGCGCCGTGTCGGCGACAGCGGTGACTGGCAGCACTACTACACAACCGATGATTTCTGGATTTATGGCGAAAGTGACAGCGACGACTACTACGTCGAAACCCTGTTGAACGATGGCTACCCGACCGCCGAATACGATGTGCTGGTGGATCTGTATGAAAGCGGTTACAGCGGCATCGTTGCCACCATGGGTCCGTTTGAAGACAGCTCCTTGCGCGATTTGCCGCTGGAAGACAGTGGCCTCGATCTGGACATTCCTTACGCCGGTTTCTCGATCGGCGATGTCGACACCACTTTGCTGACTGACCGCGACAACGACGGTTACTACTCGCGCTTCACGGTCAGCTTCGATCCGGATCATGACAGCGGCAGCCGCGCCGCTTATGCCGTGCTGCGGATCCGGGAGCCGGGCGGTGACTGGGAAACCGAACACACCTCGGCAATCTTCACCATCGATGTCAGCGGTGATGCCGATCGCTACAGCTTCACGGCCGAGTGGCAGAGTGGCTATCCGACCGCCCGTTATGACATGCAAATCGATCTGTACGACGCTGGCAGCCAGCAGCTGGTCGCCAGCGTGTCGAGCGAGCGGCCGGAGTTGTCGCGGGTACCGCTGGAAGATGCCGACCGTGACGACAGCCCCGGCGGTGGTGGTGGCGGTGGCGGCGGTGACAGCGATTCCGACGGCAGTGGCGGTGGTGGTTCGATGAGCCTGCTGTTGCTGGGGGTGGTTGCCGGGTTGCTGCTGGCACGGGCGCGGCTGCGGTCCAGCCGGCAGGCCGTGCCGGTTACAGCCGACCGCCGGCCGGGCCGGACGAAAACTGCGTCTTCCACGAACCAGCAGTGAAGCGATGCCAAGTGATCGGTTGTCAGCGACGGTGCGTATTGGAGTATGGATGCTTCAGGCTCCGGTGCTGACCGACAGGGCGGCAAGCGCCGGGCCAGCGTGGCATGCGTAGCCTGTGCGAGCAGTAACGGTTCAAGACTGGTGTTTGTGCAAGGTGTTGCTCATGAAGAGTGACACCGGTTTTTCGGCGGTATCGTGAACACCACGCGATACCGCTTTTTTTTTTGCTCGGGAATTTGCCAGCGCGACCGGTTTGGCCGCCGCGAGATAACGGGATGGCGCGTGTGGGTCGCTCAGCGGTTGTCGTCGGCCTGCTGGCTCTGGTCGGTGGCTTCATTGAAATGCCGGCGAAACACCAGCGGATCGGCGATGCCGCGGATCGGCGCCATCGGGCCGCCACCGGCGGACACCACCACGTCACCGTAATTGAGCAGACGACCGAGCAGGTTCTGCTCGACCTGCAAGCTCTCCACTTTCACCAGATTGATCTCGATGGTGTCGCGCCGGACAAAGCCGCGTTTGACGATCAAGCGCTTGTTGGTGATGGCGAGCTCGGTTGAGCGCTGCCGGACATAGGCAACGGCCGCCACCAGGGCCGACGCGGCAAGTACCACCAGCGGCAGGATCGGCGTTGGCCGCCACAGTTGCCAAGCGAGGGCGCCCGCCAGCAGCAGCAGCGACAGTGAAAGCGGACCGAACAAAGTCCACCACGACACCTGACCGGTGTGCAGCACTTTTTCACCACTGGTCAGTACTTTGGCAACGTAAGAGTCCATGAGCCGATTCCGGAAAAACGTCTGGCCGGTACCTTACCGGCTTCTGCGCTGACTGCCAATCGGGCGAAGGCTCAGCGATAGACCCGGGCGCTGGCCTGGACAAACGAATACAGAAACACGGCATTGGGATTGTTCTGGACACTGGCCAGTTCGGCTTTCATCGCCTCGACCAGGGCCGCGGTGACTTTGCCGGCCGCGATCAGTTGATCGGCCGCGGAGAGCAGCAGTTCGGTCCAGTACTCGATGATCTCCTGACGTTTGTCCGGGTACCGGTTGTCGAGGTGCCAGGTTTTCAATTCGGTGCGGATGTCTTCGTAGCCGAGCGCCAGCAGCAAGTTGCCGAGTTTGGCGCCAACAAACGGATCGCCATTGCATTCGAGTTGATAATCGTTGAATGCCATCCAGTACTGCAGCAGATGCGGCGAATACGGATCGAGGAAGAAACTCGCGTTCATCACTTCGGTGATGTAAACGACACCGCCCGGCTTCAGCACCCGGCGCACTTCCGACAGCACCAGCGACGGATTCGGCACATGCTCCAGCACCCAGCACAGGAATGCCGCATCAAAACTGCGGGCGCGAAATGACATGGCGCCGGCATCCATCTGCCGCAATTGATAGCGACCATCGGCCCACGGTACCGTGGTCAAATGTTGGTTGGCCGCCGCCAGTTGTCGCTCGCTCATGTCGATGCCGGTGAGCTCAATATGCGGAAACCGGCGCAGCAGAATTTCACTCTGGGCACCGACTCCGCAGCCGACTTCCAGCACCGACAGCGCATCACGCAAATCGATATCGCGATAGACCATGTGCTCGGAGAAGCGCGCCTGCCGGCGCAGCCGCTGCTGCTCGGTATCGGAGAAACCGTGGATGTAAGGAAAATCGGTTTTGCTCTGGCTCATGACGGCCCCCGGAGAGGTTTCAGCGGTGAGGAATAGGGCAAGCGTCGCGTTGGGCTGATGCACTGCCATGATGGCACAGGCGCCACGAAACACCGTGACGGTGGCGTGACCGGGACGCGTGATCGGCGTGTGCGTGCCGAATGCTAAGATGCCAGTGCCAGTGCCAGTGTAGCTCAGCGACTGTCCAGCGCAGGCGTAGTCCTGTGTTTGCTTCACTCGACGCGTATTCAGTCCAGCATCAGCTGCCGGACACCGCCAATGCGAGCACTTCCGCCTACCCACGGTTGCATGACATTGCGGTCTGTCGCAGCACTGAGCAGTTGCACATGCAGGCGACTTGGCGACGGTTGCGGCATGGTATCGCCTTGAGCGAGCCAGAATGTGCGCGCCATAACCCGGCCGGTTTGCGCCAGCCAACAGCCGAGTGCGCCGGCGGCAATCCCGGTCGCCGATTCTTCCGGAATACCAAACCGGGGCGCAAACATCCGCGCGGTCGCGACAGTGTCGTGCCCGGGCGTCAACACAAATGGATAAATGCCGATCACATCGTGTTGTTCGCTGAGTCGATCGAGGGCCGGCAAATCCGGTTGCAGGCGCTGCAGGCTTTGCTGATCGGCAAGAGGCAACAACACAAAGCGGCCACCGGTCGAACCGATCTGTGCCGGCGCCAGCAATGTCGCCTCACTGGCCGCCAGTGCCTGCAACCAGGCGGCGGTGGCGTCATCACTGAGTGGCGCGTCGAACTGCGGTTCGGCTTGTTGCATGTACACCGCGTCGGTTTCGATGCGCATGGCGCGCACGCCAGCCAAAATCTCTTTGCTGGCCGCGCCTGTGGCGAGCATGCCGCGATCACGCAACAGCGAAAATGCCGCGACGGTCGCATGGCCACAATCGCCGATTTGGCGATTGGGTGTGAAGAACTCCAGCCGCACGCTGGCAACGGTCGACGGCAATACAAACGCGGTTTCGGAATAGCCGGCCGCCGCGGCAATTGCCTGCTTTTGTTCGTGACTGAGCGCGGCGCCGGCCAGCACGACCCCGGCGGGATTCCCGCCGCCTTCAGCGCTGCTGAAGGCGTGGACTTCAATCAGTTCGACGCGTGTGGCCATGGTAGTGCTGGCAGCAGACGACGGATGAGGCATGGTGAAACCACTCCTGTTCGGGGCGCGTCCTGATGGCTCCTGCGGTCAGGACGCGTGAATGTCGCCGTCGAGATACCACCAGCGGCCACTTTCCTGCACAAAGCGGCTGGTTTCGTGCAGGCGATAAGCACGACCATTGATTTTGAATTTGGCAATGAACTCGACGGTGGCGTGGCTGGCGTCTTGCGTTTCGCTGCGGCAAATCGTCAGGCCGAGCCAACGCCGCATCGGCGTTTCCTGCAGATTCAGATCGGCCGGGCAGGTGCTCGGATGCCAGCTTTGGCGCAGATACGCTTCCAGGCCGAGCACATAGGCGCTGTACCGTGAGCGCATCAATTCTGTCGCGGTCGTTGCCACGGCGCCAGCGTGAAAAAGACCACAGCATTGTGGATAGGGCTTGCCACTGTCGCAGGGGCAGGCGGCGGGGGCGGTCGGGGCCATGTGGCCGCTCCGGTGACGGATGAAGCCCACATGGTAAGGCAAAACGGCGATGCAAAACGGCAACGCCCATGGCGTCGCCGTTTTGCGGGCTGCAGTCGTGTCGTCAGCGAATCAGAAGTTGACGCGGGCAAACAGGCCGGTGACATCCGCATCGGAGTCATCGGCGGTGGTGAAGCTCAGGCCGACACCAACGCTCGGATTGAATTGATAGAGCGCGCCAACATTGAGCTGGGTGTCGGAGTCCTCGTCACCATCGACGTAAACGGCATTGCCGAACAACTCCAGCGACTCGGTTGCCATGCCGCGCAGGCCGACCGACAGCAGGTTGGCATCGGTATCACCGTCCAGCTCGCCAAAACCTTCGATATCAATCGTGATGTCGGCTTCGGCACGGCTGACGCTGGTCACCAGATCCAGTCGATCCGTCAAGGCGGTGTGAAAACCAAAACCGAGGCTGCGGCTGTCCACTTCGGTGTCGATGTCCACGCCGTACAGGCTCTCATTGCCTTCGGCGCGACCGATGTCGACCAGGACAAAGAAGTGATCGCCCAACGCAAACGAGCCGGTCAGGTTCAGGCCGTCGATGTCGACGCTGTCGCCGTCAACATCCGCTTCCATCTGGCTGTAGCTGCCTTGCACGTAGTTGTAGGAAAAATCGCTGGCCTGTGCGGCGCCAAGGCTCGCAGCAAAAACGGACAAGGCGATCAGGGTTTGCTTCATCATGAACTGGCACTCCGTTGTCTGCACCGTCTTGTACGGTGCGGTGGATTCTGCGCAATAGCGCGCAACGGAGGTCACTGTAGAGTTGTGGCTCTGAACGAAAAATGAATGGCGAAAATGCTGTTTCGGTATTACTGCCAACGCGCCATTCAGCTTGGATTCAGTCAGTTTTTCGCGCGATTACCAGTCGAGATAAACCGTCAACTGCAGGCTGCGGCCTTGTTGCGGCAGCAAGGAATTGTAAAAGCTGGCGCTGCCCTGCCAGACATCATCGCCGTCACGCGTGCCGGGCGCGAAACCGGCCGCCGCTTCGCGCACCCCGGGATGGTCGTAGGCTTTGTCAAACAGATTCAATGCGCTCAGCGACAGACTGATGCCGCTGTCGCTGATATCGCGCCAAAGCCATGTCAGATCGGCGACGGTATAGGACGGCACGGTGTCAGCCGGATTGCTGCTGACGGTGTCGCGTGCACCGATGTGGCGACCGCGCAAAGTCAGTGCGTGCTGTCCGGTCGGCGTCCAGGTCAGGCCGAGTTGCAGTTTGTCTTCGGCCGTATCTCCCACTGGCACTTGCTCGGTGCCGCCATTGTTATCGGCTTGGCTTTCTTCCGCGTCGATCAGCGAAAAATAGCCCCACAACTGGGTTTGCCAGAATGTGCCCGGCGCCAGCTTCCAGCGCCAGCCGAGATCCCAGCCATCGATGTGACGTTCGCCTTCGTTGCGGGCACCGCCGCTGAACGTGACGATGTCATTGCGGGTGCGCAGTTGCCAGCGCGACAGCCAGGCGCTGTAGTGTTCGCCGCTGTAACCGAGTTGCAGTTCAACGGTTTCACCGGTTTCCGGATCCAGATCCGGATCGCTGC
The DNA here is from genome assembly GCA_946480585.1 of uncultured Kangiella sp. The sequence continues at coordinate 4,432 of CAMLKQ010000049.1, read as the reverse complement.
CGCTGCCGCGCCAGCCGCCATACAGTTCACGCGGCGCGGGTTCGTTGAACGATTCGCCATACAGCAACTTGCCGGTCCAGCGCTTGTTGTTGAGAACATAGCCGCCGCGCAGCGACGTGGCGCTGGCGTATTCGCTGTGCTTGTCGTGCCGGACACCCAAGGTCAGGATGTGCTGATCGTGCTCGCCCCACCACTGTTCACCGGTGTAGCGCAGCTGGCTGTACAGCGACCATTCACGGGTCGTGATGTGGTTGTTGGCAATGGTGTCGTATGAGGCATGGTCCGGAAACGGGTAATCCGCCAACGACAGCAGCGTGCGCGGATCAACGCTCGGGCCGTAATTGGTGCGGTAGGCTTTCTGCAGATCCTTGCGTTCATAGCGACCACCGGCCACCAGCGACCAGTGTTCGGTCAGGTTCATCTCGCCATCGTGACTGAGCGCAAGGCTGTCGTTCTCGGTGCCCCAGTAGGAGAAATCAACCACCCGCACGGTGTTGCCGAAATCGTCGGTAACGTTGTAGCCCTCGAGAAAATACGAGTCATCGGCCACGCCACTTTCGCGGTAGCGCAGCACTGTATTGCCTTGCCAGTGTTCGCCGCGATGCCGCTGCCGCAGCGACACCGCCAGATCCGGTTCGGCCCAGACCGCACGATTCTGCGCGGCGTCGGCGGCATAGACATTGCCGAAGCCGGTTTCGAGCTCAAAGTACTGCGCCGCGAACTCGGTATCGCGCCAGCGCAGTCGCACATCCAGGCCGCGATGCTGGTGCGGTGAGTCGTAGCGGCCGGCGTAATCGCGATCATCGACAAAGGCACCCCACAGCTCACGGTCCGCGTAGTAGCGATCCTGCAGCCATTCATAGCGATCATTCTGATCGCGATCCAGATTGCCGCGATCCAGCCGGCCGGCCGCGCTCAATTGCCACTCGCCTTGTTGCAGCAGGTAATGAAAGTCGAGCATTTCCTGATCAAAGCTGCCGCGCCGGACATGGCCGGAAAAATGCGAGCCGTCGGTTGCGGCGGTTTGCCGGGTGATGACATTGATGACGCCGACAAAGGCATTGGCACCGTAGACCACGGCGGCTGGCCCATAGACCACTTCAACCTGCTGGATTTGACTCATCGGCAGCGCGCTGATGATCTCGGCTTGGTTGAAGTACAGATGATTCAGCGGCAGCCCGTCGAGCAACAACAAGTACGGCACGGAGATGCTTTTGCGAATGCCGCGCCACTGGTTCTGAAACCAGGTGTCGCCGTATGGACGGCTGACGTCCATACCGGGCAGGTCGTCGAACATTTCCGACAATTCGCGATAACCGCGCTGACGAAAATCGTCCTGGGTCAGCACGATCACGGTGGCCGGTGCATCGATCAGCCGCTCGGCCTTGCGCGACGCCGAGGTGATCACGACCTTGGTCAGCTCGTCCAGAGACAGCTCAAACAGTTCGGTAGTGCTTGCCCCGTAAACCGGAACCATCCCTGGTGCGATCAGGCACCACAGTAGCGACCACCACCGCATGAACCGACTCCGATGCGTCTGCTTTGTTCAGAGTGTAGTCAGCGTCGGAAAAAATGTTAGCGGCCAAGCTTGTGTGTTCGAACATTGCGCTCGCCTGCCGGATTATCTGGCACAACTCAGATCAGAAACACCGGAGCAAAGCCGCCGCCGGGGGTTCGCATGTTGGTGGTCTGGCCTTGGTACAGCCGCGCCGCGACCAGCAAGCTGCGGCCGGCGTAGCGGTAAACGCGGACATCGGTTTTCAGGGCCAGCGTCGCGCCGTCCTGTGCAATGACCCGTTCGCTCGGCGGCGCAAACGCCTGTGCGATGTAATCGGCGGCGACAATTTCTTGCCAGGTTTTCCGTGTCAATTTGTCGCCGCGATAACTGGCCTTGCTGCCATAACCACGCGCCGGCTTGAAGAACCAGTGTTTGCGCTGCTGCCACAGCAGCTCGGCATTGTCGGCGCTGACGGCGACAGTTTCCGGTATGCCCTGGCTCAGTGTCTGTTGCAGGGTTTCGGGCACCTGCCAGCGTTGCAATTGCTCACGATCGCGTAGCGCGATCAGGTTGCGCTTGTCGGCATACAGGGCGTAGACGTGTGGGTGTGGTGTCAACACCACGGCATCGCGCTCATAGGCCTGCTGCAACACGGCATGTCCGGGCTCGCTGAGCAGAAAATCGGTCAGCCGGTTGTAGACCAGATCAATGGCCAGATCGCCAACATAGAGCTGATTGTCGCGCAGCTGCAATTCACTCGGGTCGGCGATGACGGCATCAATGCCATGGCGACGGAACAGCTGCTGTGCCAGCAGAAATTCCGGGTAGAGAAATTGTTCGGTTGGTGCATCGTCGACGATCGCAATGCGCTGCAAGGGCCGGTTGGCGCGCTGGCGCGCCCATTCTTCGCCAAACATGGCCAGCACGCTGGCCTCAAATTCCTGACTCACCGGCGGCCACAGCAGCGCCGACATTTCCGGGCAGCAGGCTTGCTGACTGCGGCGCAGTGCGGCGTTCAGAAAACCGCCACCGGCATTGGTGTTGATTTCAATCAGCTTTGGGCTGTCGCCGTCGCGCGAACTGGCGCGGTGAAAGTCATAACCCATGAACACGCCGCTAGCACCCGGATCGCGATGGGCAATGGCCGGCGCCTGCGCGAGCACGTGTTGCTGGTACGCCGGCAGCGCTGCCACGGTTTCGATCGCCTCGATGATCTGTTGCATCGCGCGAAATTCGCTGGTCGGCAGGAACAGCGCGACATTGGAAAACAGACCGGGAAAATGGTGCACCAGTGACTCGGCTGTAGCGTCGCCGAGTTGCTGGGCTAGGTGGGTTGCCAGATCGCGGCGGTCGAGCGTGACGCAGGCACAGCCACTGTTGAACCACTCGGCCAGATCCGGTGCGCTGGTCGGTTGTGCGTGCGAAGGCGTGCTGGCGGAAACGGTGTCGGTAGACATGACGCAGGTCGATGACGGGAACCGGGATGCCAGACAGTGTATCAGCCGAACGGATTGGCTCGCCGGAGGGGCTGGTCAACCGAAGGCCAGCCGACCATGGTCCGGCGTCGCCCGACGGCACCGGGCCATGCCCGACCAAGATGGCCGGAAATGTCCGCTAATCGGCTGGTCGAGGTGTCTTGCCGGCGCCGCCGAATGAGTAGTCTGGGCGGCATCGGAGCTGGCCATGGGGCCGGCCACGATCCCAACCGCTATCGAGGACAGGCCATGAACACCGAGAAAAGATCGGCACTTTTGCTTATCGACATCCAGCAGTCGTTTGAGCACAAGCCCTACTGGCAGACCGACGAGCTGCCGGCTTTCCAGCGTAACGTGCTGGCCTTGATTGCCGCTGCCAAGGCCCGAAATGTCCCGGTCTTGCGTATACTGCACGTCGACCCGGATGGCGAGTTCAGTCTGGCGTCGGGTTGGGTCAAGCCGATGGCATTCCTGCCGGCCGACTGCACCGCCGAGTTCCACAAATCGGCCCACAACAGTTTCAGCACCACCGGTCTGCAGCGCTGGCTGATTGAGCATGACATCAATCATCTGGTCATCACCGGCATCCGCACCGAGCAATGCTGCGAAACGACGGCGCGGGTGGCCTCGGATCTCGGTTATGCGGTCGACTACGTCACCGAAGCCACGCTGACCTTTGCCATGACCCATCCGGTCAGCGGTCGCCGGTACAGTACGGACGAGCTGAAAGCGCACACTGAACTGGTGTTGCACAACCGCTTTGCCCGGATCGCGACCGTTGCCGATTGTCTGCGCGAATGGCAGGTGGAGCAGGCGGCGTAACTGCGATACAAACGATGGCGGCGCGCTGGCACGGGCGCCGCCGGGAGCGAACGCATGCGCGATGTCTATTTCCTGATGCTGCCCGGTGTGTTGCTGCTCGACATGGTCGCACCGTGGCAAGCGTTTCGCACCGCCAACACCTTGGCCGGCGGCCAGTTTCGTCTGCATCAGATTGGTCCTGAATCGTCGCTCGATGTCGGCGAAGGGGTGCACCTCGCGCAGATTGCGCCATTGCCGGCAGCACTGCCGGAACAGGCGGTGGTGGTGATCCCGGGTCTGCACATCAGCGGCGCCAAAACCGATCCGCTGACGACGCCGGCGTGCCGACAAGCGCTGCAGTGGTTGCGGCAGACCTTGCTGCAAACCCCACAGCCCACGCACCAATTGGTAGCGGTTTGCGCCGGTGCGCTGGTGGCCGCGCACGCTGGTTTGCTGGCCCATCGTCGTTGCACCACCCATCATGACTTGTGTCAACGGCTGGCGCAGATCGAACCGACCGCGCAGGTGTGTGACGACCGCATCTTTGTTCAGGACGGCAATGTTCACACCAGTGCCGGCGTGACCTCCGGCATGGATCTGGCGCTGTATCTGATCGGCGAATGGTGTGGTCAGGACACGGCGATTGCGGTTGCCCGTG
>CAMLKQ010000048.1 GCA_946480585.1 uncultured Kangiella sp. | reverse complement strand
TGCAACCAGCGCTCATCGGCACGATCATTGGCTGCAGCCAGCGCTCGCGAAACGCGCGCGCTGCTGCTGGCTGACGTGGCAGCAGATGGCGTTGCAACGGTGTCGACATTCGTCATCGCTTTGGCTGCGGACGGCACTGACACGGCCTGAAGCCGTTCAGCGAAATTTGTCGACGCCGGGCGTGGCGAAGCAGACGCTGGCTGTGGTGATGAAAACGCCGCGCTCGCTTCCCGCACCGCCATCGCACTCGCTGCTGCGGTCGGCGTCAAGGCGGGATAACTCATCGCCATCACTTCGCCGGTATTGGTATCGATGTGTTCCTGCGTGCGGGCAACAGCATCGGCGACCGCGCGAGTGAGCCAGTCGTGCAACCAGCGTGCGTTACGAAACCGCACTTCGTGTTTGGTCGGGTGCACATTGACGTCGACATCGGTCGCCGGCAATTCAAGAAACAGCGCGTAACACGGAGAACGACCGGGCGGGATCCGATCGGCAAAGCCGGCGCGAATGGCGTGGCTCACCACCCGATCGCGAATGGCGCGGCCGTTGACGAACACGAACTGGCCATCGGCCTGAGCACGGTGCTGATCGGGGTGACCGACATAGCCATGCAGATGCACGTTATCAAGCGCGAGATCCAGCGGTTGCGCGCCGACCAGAAAACTGCGGCCGAGTACGGCACCAAGCCGCTCGGTCAACGCCTGTCCGGCGCGGTCGGCACGCCAGTGACGAATGCTGCGGCCATTGTGTTTCAGACTGAAGCTGACGTCGGCTCGGGCGAGCGCCACCCGCCGCACGACATCCTCGATGTGGGCGAATTCAGTCGCTTCGCTGCGCAAAAACCGGCGCCGGGCCGGTGTATTGAAAAACAGATCGCGCACTTCGATGCGGGTGCCTTCGCTGAGCGCGGCCGGTTGCACTTGCACCTGCATGCCGGCACCTTCGGCAAACGCCTGCCAGGCGGCGTTTTCGCCGCGGTGGCGTGAAATCAGCAACAGTTTGGCGACCGACGCAATGCTGGCGAGTGCCTCACCACGAAACCCGAGCGACATCACCGCGGCCAGATCATCGAGGCTGGCGATTTTGCTGGTGGCGTGCCGCGCCAGCGCCAGCGGCAGATCGTCCGGATGAATGCCGCTACCGTTGTCAGTGATCCGGATCAGCTGAATGCCACCGCGCTCCAGCTCGATGTCGATGCGGGTTGCGCCGGCATCCAGGCTGTTTTCGAGCAGTTCCTTGACCACGGATGCCGGCCGCTCGACCACCTCGCCGGCGGCGATCTGGTTGGCAAGACGGGGCGACAGCAGCTGGATGCGGGCAGTGGACACGGGGCGCGGCGAGCAAGGAAATGACGGCTGCCAGTGTACCGAATTCGCTGCTACGCCGCGGGCTCACTGAGCCAAAACGGCGGCAAAAAAAGAAACGGCCCGACAATGGCGGGCCGCTGGCACTGCCGGGACTGGCTCAGGGGATCATCAATACCTGACCGACCAGCAGACGATCGCTTTTCAAATCGTTTTTGGCCTTGATGGCTTCAACACTGACCTTGTAACGGCTGGCAAGATCCGCGAGGGTGTCGCCGCGACCAATGACATGCTTGCTGCGCTTGAGCTGGGCAAACTGGCTGCCCTCCGGCGGCCGCTGTTCGAAGTAGCCTTTGACACCATCGACTATCGCCTGGGTCAGCTTGTCCTGGTGCTTGCCGTCCTTCAGCAACGCTTCTTCCTGCGGGTTCGAGATGAACGCGGTTTCCACCAGAATGGACGGAATGTCCGGATTCTTCAGCACCAGAAAACCGGCCTGCTGCACCCGCTTGTTGTGCAGCTTCGGCACCACACCCTTGATTTCGTTCAGCACATGCGAGCCGACATCGAGACTGGAACCGACCGCGTTGTACATCGACAGATCGAGCAGCACCTTGGCGACATCATCATCGTAGTTGGCGAGGCTGAGCGCATCTTCACCACCGAGCAATTCCGAAGCGCTTTCTTTTTCTTCCAGCCAGCGGCCCATTTCGCTCTGGGCACCACGGTGCGACAGCACCCAGACCGAGGAGCCGCGCGCACGCTTGTCCTTGAAACCATCGGCGTGAATTGAAATGAACAAATCTGCACGCTGTTCGCGGGCGATCGCCGTGCGCTTGCGGTGCGGCACAAAGTAATCGCCGGAACGGGTCAGCACCGCTTTCATGCCGGGCGTGGCGTTGATGCGCGCCGCAAGTTTTTTTGCAATCGCCAGCGTGACGTCTTTTTCGCGGGTGCCTTTCGGCCCGAGCGCGCCCGGATCATCGCCGCCGTGGCCGGCATCGACCGCGATGATCACATCGCGGTTGTCATCGGATTTTGGCGCTTCGATCACCGGCTGCGGTTTGCTGATTTGTTGCTTGTCTTTCAGATCGATGACCAGCCGATCGCCGTATTGCTGAAACGGTTTCAGCGCGAACGCTTTCGGATCCACGGCCTGCGCCAAATCGAGCACCAGACGCAGCGTCTGCTCATCGGGCGGCGTTGAGGTCCGGGCCTTGCTGACCAGATTGCTGTCGAGCGCCAGCGTGTCGAGATTGACCGCGAGCTTGCCGCTTTTCAGATCGATCAGCAGCCGATCCGGCCCGGTCAGGGTGCTGACGGAAAATTCGGTGGGTGCGCTCAAATCGAGCACCACGCGGGTGTTGTCCGGCGCCTGCCAGACACGCAAACCTTTGACTTCAGCTGCCTCAGCCACCGCCCAAATGCTGGTCGCAACGGTGCCGGCCAGCGCCACCGGCAACAGGCTCGCACACGCACGCCGTGCGCTCATCAGTAGGGTCTTGAACATGGCCAAATCCTGCCAAACAACTTTCAGACCTTTAAATAGTCTGTTGATTTCATTGAAAAATCAAGTTTTTTGACCAATTCCTGAGCAACCGGCCCCTCGGCTTGCAGCTGCAACTGCCGGCCGCTGCCGTCGCGGCGCAGGAAAAGGGTCAGTCCGGCCGGCAATACGCCAGCACCGCGTTCCGGCCATTCGAACAGGCAAACGGCGCCCGGATGCAGGAACTCGTCCAGACCGAGGTAGTCGAGCTCGCTCGGGTCAGCGAGCCGGTACAAGTCGAAATGGTGCAGCTCATAGGCCGGCAGCCGATAGCTCTCGACCAGCGTGTAAGTCGGGCTTTTGACCGCGCCGGTGTGGCCAAGCGCGCGCAGCAGGCCGCGCACCAAAGTGGTTTTGCCGGCCCCCAGATCGCCGGACAGCGCAATCACTTCACCGCCGCGCAGCAGCGGCGCCAGTGCCGCGCCGACCGCCTCGGTGGCGGCTTCGTCCGGCAAAAAATGGCTCATCGTCATACAGGTTTCTCGGACAGGCAGGTCGGAATGGCGAACGATCATGACGGCCGGGGCGGCTGCAGGCCGGCGGCAAAATGCGCGAACAAATCGCTGGCCAGCAAGCCGCGTTCGCCGCCGCGCTGCTCGACGGCCTGATCGGCCGCCCAGCCATGCAAGGCGACGCCGAGCCGGGCGGCGTCGAACCGGTTAAAGCCTTGTCCGCACAGCGCACCGATAACACCGGCCAGCACATCGCCCATGCCGCCACTGGCCATGCCGGGGTTGCCGCCGGCAATGGCGCTGACATGATGACCGTCGCAGACCAAGGTGCCGGCGCCTTTCAGCACCACCACGCCGCCATAACGGCGTTGCAACTCGCGCACCGCCTGCCACCGGTCAGCTTCGATCTCGGCCGTGGTCACGCCGAGCAAGCGCGCGGCCTCACCCGGGTGCGGTGTCAAGATCACCTGACCCAGCGGTTCCGCCGGCGGTCGCATGGCCAGCAGGTTCAGTGCGTCGGCATCGAGCAGCAGCGTGCGCTGGCGCTTGAGTGCCGAGTCCGGCGCAGCGTGCAGCACATGCTCGACCACCGGCATCGCCCACGCGGCGGTCGACAAACCGGGCCCGACAACGATGACGTCAGCGCGCGCCACCAACGGGTCCATCTGGTGAAAATCCGGCACCGGCTCGTAACCGGTGACCATCAGCTCGGGCCGCGCCGCGAGCAGGCCACCGGCATAGTCGCGATGGCAATACACGCTGACCAGGCCGGCACCGGTCCGCAGCGCCGCTTCACCTGCCAGACGGGCAGCACCGCCCATGCCGGCGCTGCCACCGATCACCAACACATGACCCTGCTCGCCTTTGTGGCTGGCCCGGCGCCGCAGCGGCAACCGTGCTTGCAGATCGGCGAGCGACAACCATTCGGTGGAACTGCTGAGCCGGCTCGCCGCGATTCCAAGCGACCGGTAAATCAGCTCACCGACGGCCTCGATGGCACGGCCAGTTACCAGACCCGGCTTGACCGCAACGAAGGTCACCGTTGCGTTGGCATGCACGGCATGGGCGACACCGGCGCCGGTTTCGGCATCGAGTCCGGACGGGATATCGAGCGCGAGCACGGGCTTGTGACTGGCGTTGATCGCGGCGATCACCAGCGCCGCAGCGGAATGGGGCTTGCCGCGCAAGCCGATGCCGAACAAGGCATCGACAATGACATCGGCATCAGCGAGCTTGCCCGGCTCAAACCCTTCCGGCGGCACCGGCAAGGCGGCCAGCGCGGCAGCGGCATCGCTGACGTGAGAACCGGTATCGGTTGGTTCGCCCGGCAGCTGTAGAACCTGGACCTGCAGGCCGGCCTGATAGGCATGGCGAGCCAGCACATAACCATCGCCGGCATTGTTGCCGCGGCCACAAACCACGGTGATGCGCTGCGCCTGCGGCCAACGCTCGCGCAGCACAGCGAACGCGGCGGCGCCGGCGCGCGCCATCAGCTCCGCGGTCGGAATGCCGTCTTCGCTGGCGACCCGCTGTTCCAGCGCGCGCACGGCCGCAGGCGCCAGCACCGGGGCGCCGGCGGGAAACGGCAGGGCAGCAAGGGTCATGATGCGCGCTTACGGGGTCAGCTTGAGGAACTGGCTGCGGTAATGCTTGAGCTCGTCGATGGATTCGCGGATGTCTTCCAGCGCGGTGTGCGAGTTCTTTTTGTTGAGGCCGGCCAGCACATCCGGCCGCCAGCGCCGGGCCAGCTCCTTTAGTGTGCTGACATCGAGATTGCGGTAATGGAAATAACTTTCCAGCTCCGGCATGTGGCGGGCAAGGAAGCGGCGATCCTGGCAGATGGAGTTGCCGCAGATCGGCGATTTGCCTTTCGGCACCCATTGCGACAGAAAGGCAATGGTGGCTTTCTCGGCATCGACTTCGGTGATGCTGCTGTCACGAATGCGGGCAATGAGACCGGACGCGCCATGGGTGTTCTGGTTCCACTCGTCCATCGCGGCCAGCACCTGTTCGCTCTGGTAAATGGCCATCACCGGGCCTTCGGCAAGCACGTTCAGGTCCTTGTCGGTGACGATGGTGGCGATCTCGATGATCCGATCCGACAGCGGATCGAGCCCGGTCATTTCCAGATCGATCCAGATGAGATTATCCGGATGCAACAATTCGGCGGTGGCAGTCATGGGCCTCTCCCGTCAGCCGGGCTACAATGCAGGCCCTGATTCTAGCACCCCCGGCTCCGGCGAATCCGGTCGGTGGCCGGCAAAACTGCAGAGCGCAAACCGTCATGAGCCTTTCCCTGTTGCAAGAAACCTGTGTGACCGGCGTGCCGCCGCAACTGTCGGCCAGCGATCAACAGGCGCTGCTGAGCCAGCTGCCGCACTGGCAGATCGTCGGCAGCCCGGCCGAACTGCGTCGCGAGTTCCGCTTCAAGAACTATTACCACGTGATGAGCTTCGTCAACGCGATTGCCTGGATCGCCAACAAGGAAGGTCATCACCCGGATCTGGAAGTCAGCTACGGCCGCGTGCTGGTTCGCTACAGCACCCACGATGCTGGCGGTTTGACCCGCAACGATTTCATCTGCTGCGCGAAAATCGACGCCTTGCTGAGCGTCGGCAACGTTGGCCCGGTGCTGGCATAAAGCGGGCAACATGGCCAAGGAAATCCGCACCACCGACCGCGATCGCAAAGCCAATCGCAGCGATCAGCGCAAGCGCGATCTGTATTCCAAAGCCGCCGATGGTCACGCCTTGCAAGCGGGGCTTATCGTCAGCCGGTTTGGCCAGCAAGCCGATGTGCGCGGTGATGACGCCCGCGAGCGGCGCTGTCATTTGCGTCAGCACCTGAAAAGCGCGGCGGTCGGCGACAAGGTGGAGTGGTACGAAGACAGCGAAGGCAGTGCCGTGGTGGTCAACCTGCTACCGCGTCATTCGCAGCTGGAGCGACCGAATCCTTACGAAGGCATCAAAATCATCGCGGCCAATGTCGATCACCTGATCGTCGTGGTGGCGCCGGTGCCGACCCTGTCCGAGGTCTTGCTCGATCGTTATCTGGTCGCCGCCGAAGTGACCGGCATTCCGGTCACCATCGTGCTCAACAAAATCGATTTGCTGACGGACGAGGCCCGCGCCGAACTCGAGCAGCGGCTGCAGCTGTATCGCCAGCTCGGTTATCCGGTGTTTACCATCAGCAGCCGGCGTGGTGAAGGCCTCGCGGAATTGCGCGCGCACATGCAGGACGGTTGCAGCGTCATTGTCGGCCAGAGTGGCGTCGGCAAATCCAGTCTCATCAACGCGCTGTTGCCGGATGCGGGTCAAGACGTCGGCGCGGTGTCGGACGGTTCCGAACTAGGCCAGCACACGACCAGCGCCTCACGCATGCATTTCCTGCCGGAAGGCGGACAATTGATCGACTCGCCCGGTACCCGCGAATTCGGCCTCTGGCATCTTGATAAAAATCAAATCGCGCGCGGCTTTCGCGACATCGCCGATGCCGCGACCCGCTGCAAATTCCGCAATTGCGCCCATGAAAAAGAACCGGGCTGCGCGGTGCGCGCGGCCGCCGACAGCGGCGCCATTGCCAGCAGCCGCTGGCAGAGTTATCAGGCGATTCTTGCGGCAAATCAAACTTGATACAAAGTCGTGCATCGCACTGCCGCAATCCGCTGACGGTTTGCGTTAGCGCAAATCCCGGTTTCGACGCCGCTCCACAATAGCCCCGGTTTCATTGTGGCTATCCCTGAAGGAGCACTCTCATGCGTCATCTCAAATCCGCCCTCGTCCTTGCCTTGCTCGCCGGCAGCGTATCGGCATTCGCCGAAGAAAGTCCGTGGCTGGTGCGTGTTCGCGCGCTGAACCTGGACATGGATTCGCAGTCGAGCGGCGAAGTGCTGCCGGCCGATGCGATTTCGGTCAACGACAAGGTGATCCCGGACATCAACATCAGCTATTTCTTCAGCCCGAGCTGGGCCGCGGAACTGGTGCTGACCATTCCGCAAGAGCACGACGTCAAGGTCGACGGTGTCGGCAAGATCGGTACCTTCAAACACCTGCCGCCGACTTTCACGCTGGCTTATCACTTCAATGAAGGTGGCGACTTCCGGCCTTACGTCGGTGCCGGTGTCAACTACACCCTGTTCATGGACGAAGACATGAACGTTGGCGTCGCCGAAGTGACGCTGGAAAACGACAGCATTGGCGCTGCGTACCGGGTCGGTTTTGACTGGACGATCAACAAGGACTGGCTGCTCAACGTCGACGTCAAGAAAATCATGATCGGTACCGATGTCTATCTCGATGGCACCAAGATCAGTTCGCTGGACGTGGACCCGCTCGCCATCGGTGTCGGTCTTGGCTGGCACTTCTGATAACAAAGCAACAGTGACAAAAAGGGCGACCATCGGGTCGCCCTTTTTTTGTCCGATTATTACGCTCTGACCGTGCGATGGAATGAAAGCTTTCGACGGGAGCCGCGCTTCATCGCGTACCGTTTATCACTCGGTGCCCGGCAGCGGTGCCGGCAGATTGTCGGTCGTCGGCGGGGCGCTGTCAGTCTCTGGTGCGGTTTCGCCAGCTGGCGGACTCGCCCACTCACCGAGCGCGTTGCTCTTCAAGGCGTCATCGACTTTTTTCTTCAGCACGATGATGGCGATCCGGCGGTTGATCGGATCATTCGGATCGGTTTCGTTGAACAGCAGCGAATCGGAGAAGCCTTCGACCCGGGCGATCTGGGTTGCCGGCACACCGCCCTTGACCAGCGCGCGGCGCGCCGCATTGGCGCGATCAGCCGACAACTCCCAGTTCGAGTAATCCGGCTGGTCATAGAACAAAGTCGCGTCGGTGTGACCGGTGATGGAGATCCGGTTCGGCACGGTCGCGATCAGCTTGGCGAGGTTTTGCAGAATCGCAATTGAGTAGTACTGCATCTGGGCGCTACCGGAATCGAACATCGGCCGCTTGTCCTTGTCGACGATCTGGATCCGCAGCCCTTCTGGCGTGATGTCGATCAGTACCTGATCCTTGTAATCGGAGAAGGCCATGTTGCTCTCGACCATCTCCATCATGTCCTGCTTCAACGCTTCCAGCTGGGCTTGCTCTTCCTGCTCCAACTTTTTCTGCATCGCCAGTTCGTCAGCCTGGCCTTCCTGTTCGGTGTCGGCCTGCGCCCCCGGCGCCAACACTTCCGGCGTGTCCTGGGTAGTCGGCAGTTTGGGTTCGCCCAGATCGATCAGTGAGGCATTGGCACCACCTTCACCGATCAAGGAGCCACCCGGATCCTGAAAGTATTTCGAGATCGCACCTTTCTGTTCTTTGGTGGTGCTGCCGAGCAGCCACAGCAACAGGAAAAACGCCATCATGGCCGTGGTGAAATCGGCAAAGGCCACTTTCCAGGCACCACCGTGGTGGCCGCCGTGGCCTTTGTTCACTTTCTTGATGATGATGGGTTCTTTGCCGTCAGCGGCCATGTCTTGCTCTCAGTTACCCGATTGCGGCGCGCGGATTAACCGCCACGCACCCGCTTTTCCAGCTCGATGAACGACGGCCGCTCGGTGCTGTACAGCACTTTCCGGCCAAACTCGACGGCGACTTGCGGCGGCGCACCACTGACACAGGCCAACAGACTGACTTTGATGCACTGATAGAACTTGCCTTCTTCCCGCACCCGATGCTCGATCTGACCCGCCATCGGCGCGACAAAACCGTACGCAAACAAAATACCGAGCAAGGTGCCAACCAGCGCCGCACCGACCAGCGCACCGAGCACTTCCGGTGGGCCACCGAGGCTGCCCATGGTGATCACGATGCCGCATACCGCCGCGACAATACCGAAACCGGGCAAACCATCGGACACCTTCTGCAAGGCGCCGACCGGCAAAAGCCCTTCTTCGTGATGAGTGTCCAATTCGGCGTCCATCAATGCTTCGAGCTCGTGCGAGCTCATGTCACCGACCACCATCAGGCGCAAGTAGTCGCAAATGAAATCCATCGCGTGATGGTCTTTGTTGATGAGCTTGTACTTGCTGAAAATGGCGCTGGCTTTCGGATCTTCGATGTCGGCCTCGATGGCGATCAGGCCTTCCTTGCGGATTTTCTGGAACACGTCGTACAGGCAAGCCAGCAGCTCCATGTACATGGTCTTGTTGTAGGGCATGCCACCGAACAGGCTCAGCGAGCCTTTGATGGTGGCCGACACCACTTTCATCGGGTTGCTGATGATGAACGCGCCCAACGCCGCGCCGCAGATGGTCAGCAGTTCGAACGGATGCCACAGCGCCAACAGCTGGCCACCTGAGAGCATGAAGCCGGACAGCACGCAGGCCCAGACGACGATTGCACCGATGATCAGATTCATTGAGATCCCACAGACAGAAATGCGCCGGCTGCCGCGCCGGCCCGACCACAAGGATAGTGCATGTGGCGATTACGCCAAGTCGAACTTTGCCGATCAGCTCGGACGGAGGGTTCTATACTTGTCGGCAGGAATTCCCGCTGCCACACGCCCATGACCAGTCACGATGACCGCCGCCGGTTCCGGCGGGTAGATTTTTTCACCGACGCCGTGCTGAGCGACGCCAATGGCCGGGTTCCGTGCGACGTTCACGATCTGTCCTTGCATGGCGCTCTGGTTGCCATTGCCGCCGAATACAGCGACGTCAGTCTGGAAACCCCACTGACGCTGGAAATCCCGCTCGACGCCGAGCACCAGATCCGGATGCAGGTGCAGATCGCGCACGAGCGCGAAGGCGTCTACGGCCTCGAATGCGAAAACATCGACGTCGACAGCATCACCCACCTGCGCCGGCTGGTGGAGCTCAATCTCGGCGACAGCTCGCTGCTGGAACGCGAACTGCCGGCCCTGCACGCCTGAACCGAGTCGCTACGCCCGGGTCGCGATCGCCGCGCTCAATCGAACGCAACGGCCAAGGCTTCGGCCAGCGTCTTCACCGCCTGCACCTGCATGTTCGGAATAGCGGCGCGCGGCGCATTGGCGGCCGGGACAATTGCCCGTTTGAAGCCGTGCTTGGCCGCCTCTTTCAACCGGTCCTGACCATTGGGCACCGGCCTGAGCTCACCGGCCAGACCGACTTCCCCGAAACTGATAAGACCGTGGTCCAGCGCCCGGTTGCGCAAGGACGACAACACCGCCAAGAGCTGCGGCAAATCGGCGCCGGTCTCCAGCACCCGGACCCCGCCGACCACGTTCAGGAACACATCCTGATCGTAAGTGATCACTCCGCCATGGCGGTGCAGCACCGCCAGCAGCATCGCCAAGCGGTTGCCATCCAGGCCGACCGCGACCCGGCGCGGATTGCCGGCCTTGGTTTCGTCCACCAGCGCCTGCACCTCGACCAGCAGCGGCCGGGTGCCTTCCCAAGTCGCGGTGACCAGCGACCCGGCGACCGGTTCGCTGCTGCGTGACAGGAAAATCGCCGACGGGTTTTTCACTTCTTTCAAACCGGATTCGGTCATTGCGAACACGCCGAGCTCGTTGACCGCGCCAAAGCGGTTCTTGACCGCCCGCACCAGCCGGTAACGGCCGTCGCTCTCGCCTTCGAAATAGAGCACGGCATCGACCATATGCTCGAGCACGCGCGGGCC
>CAMLKQ010000047.1 GCA_946480585.1 uncultured Kangiella sp. | reverse complement strand
TTTAAGTCATCCCGGCGGCGTTCTGCCGTCGTTTTCTGCCTGCCGTTTCCCCTTACTGGTTGCTTGCCACCCGGCAAAGCCTTGCCGGGTGGCAAGTGCATGAAAGCGGAATTCCACCTTGCCGGTGCCGAATGCGGCCGTCAGCGCGCGCAGGGCCGGCTAGATCGGCCATCCCACAGCCGTTTTCCGGCTTTTCAGCAACTGGCATGGAAGTTGCCCCAGTGAACCTGCTCCGGGACGCCGGATCAGCAGAGGGCAGCGGTCATGACCATCAATTTCAACAAAGCCTTTGGCATACACGAGCAGGCGCTCGACGTGCAGTCACGCCGGTCAGCGGTGTTGGCAAACAACATTGCCAACGCCGATACGCCCGG
The DNA here is from genome assembly GCA_946480585.1 of uncultured Kangiella sp. The sequence goes on along the minus strand of CAMLKQ010000047.1, from coordinate 10,553 downwards.
CTTCAAGGCCCGTGATATCGACTTCCGGCAGGCGCTGCAAAACGCCATGCACGCCAACCAATCGTCGGGGCTGGCGCGCACCGATAGCCGCCATTTCAGTGGCAACAGCCGCTATCTGAGTACCGAGCAACAGTACCGGGTGCCGATGCAACCGGACACCGGCGACGGCAACACGGTCGATGCCAACGTCGAGCAGGCCGCGTTTGCCCAGAACGCCATTCAGTATCAGACCAGCCTGACCTTTCTCAACAGCAAGATCCGCGGTTTGTTGACCGCGATCCGCGGTGAGTAATTGGCGGCATTGCGCTCGCGTCGGATTGATGAGCACGAGGTGAATGATGGATTTGAACAATGTCATGGACATCGCCGGTACCGCGATGTCAGCCCAATCGGTGCGCTTGAATACCACCGCCTCCAACCTGGCCAATGCCGACAGCATTTCCAGCAGCATTGATCAGACCTACAAGGCCCGGCATCCGGTCTTTGCCGCCATTCAGCAGGCGATGCAGGAGCAGGGCGTGGGTGGCGTTCAGGTCAAGGGCATTGTCGAGAGCAGTGCGCCGGTGCGGCCACGTTATCAACCGGATCATCCGCTCGCGGATGCCGATGGCTACATCTATCAGCCGAACGTCAATCTGGTCGAAGAGATGGCCAACATGATCTCGGCTTCGCGCTCTTACCAGACCAATGTGCAGGTCGCCAACACCGCAAAACAAATGCTGGCCCGTACTTTGCAAATAGGTCAGTAAATGCAGATAGGTCAGTAAATGCAGGTCAGTAGATAACGCAGTAACGACACACGTTTTGAGGCCGGTGCTGACTCCGCAAAAGCGATGCAGCCCGGCCACAGCAGAAGCCAAATGTTCAGGAGCGTCAGTCATGACGATCAGCAGCGCAAGTGACATCTTTGCCGGTCTCGGGTTGACCCGGACCGAAGCCGCCGAGCAGGACCGCAAGCAGCTTGGTCAGGAAGATTTTCTGGCGTTGTTGACCACGCAGCTGCAATACCAGGACCCGTTCAAACCGCTGGAAAACACTGAATTCATCGCGCAAATGGCGCAATTTTCTTCGCTCGACAGCCAGCAACAGCTGCTGACCAGCGTCAACGATCTGGCCGCGTCGCTGACCTCGAACCAGGCGCTGCAAGCGTCATCGATGGTGGGCCGCACGGTACTGGTGCCGAACGATACCGCCTACCTGTTTGGCGAAGGTGGTATGAGCGGCACCACCGAGTTGGACGCCAATGCGTTCCGGGTCCAGATGCAAGTCACCGACGAAAGCGGTCAGCTGGTGTACGCCGAAGAGTTGGGGCCGAAAGCAGCTGGTGAGATCGATTTGTGGTGGAACGGCAACGACACCAGCGGCAACCGGTTGCCGCCCGGCAAATACACCGTGTCGGTGCTTGCCAGCATCGGCAACCGCACCGAAGAGCTTGCCGTGCAAACCCGGGCTTTGGTCACCAGCGTCAACCTGAACAGCAGCACCGGCGGCATTGTGTTGAACCTGGCTGGGCTGGGTTCGGTGCCGCTGTCAGAAGTAAACGAGATTGGCGGCTGAGCCGGTCGGCTCGGTCCGCAATGACGGTCAAGAGGAGAGCAGTCCATGTCATTCAATACCGCACTCAGTGGTCTCAATGCCGCGCAAGCGGATCTGGCCGTGACCTCCAACAACATCGCCAACGTCAACACCACCGGCTTCAAGGAGTCGCGGGCGGAATTTGCTGACATCTACGCGTTGTCGCCGTTCGGCAGTGTTCGGACATCGATCGGTGCTGGTGTGTTGCTCACCGCCGTGGCGCAGCAGTTCAATCAGGGCAACCTGAACTTCACCCAGAATACGCTCGACCTCGCCGTCAGTGGTGAAGGCTTCTTTGTGCTGGCCCCGAATATCGGCAGCACCGAGCGCGTTTATACCCGCGCCGGCGCTTTTGGTGTCGATGATGCCGGCAACGTGGTCAACGCTACCGGTCAGGTGTTGCAAGCCTTTCCGGTCAATCCGGACGGCACGATCTCGTCGACCTCGCTCGCCAACACGGTGCCGATTCAATTGCCGCAAACAGCGGGTACACCGGCATTGAGTACCGAAATTGAAATTGGCATGAACCTGCCGGCATCGGAAGCCGGTTTGAACCCGGCGCTGTTTGATCCGACCCAGCCGACCACGTACACACGCTCGACCTCGATCTCGTTCTTCGACTCGTTGGGTGAGTCGCACATCGGCACGTTTTATTTCGTCAAGGATCAAGCCGCACCGAACAGCTGGGCCGTGTACTACCAAGTGGATGGCGCTCCGGTTGATATCACGGGTGGTACCGCCGGTGCTGGCGGCCAGCTCTATGGTTCGTTGACGTTTGACAACTCCGGCGTGCTGGTTGGCTCAACTCCGGCCACCGTGCCACCCGGCGTGTTCACCACCGCCGCGCTCGGTTTCACCAACGGTGCCGACCCGACCCAAACTTTGACACTGGATTTCGGCAACAATTCGCCGACCCAGTTTGCTTCCGGCTTTGTCGTCAGCACGCTGTCGCAGAACGGTTACGGTGTTGGCCGCTTGACCGGCATTGACATCGCCGATGACGGCGTTGTGCGCGCCAACTTCTCCAATGGCCAAGCCATTGCGCTCGGCAAGATCGCCCTGGCGCGCTTCCCGAACTCGCAGGGTTTGCAGCAACTCGGCAACACCAACTGGGCCGAGACACTGGAGTCCGGACCGGCCTTGGCGGGTGAGGCGGGCACGGCCAGCTTTGGTTTCATTCGTTCCGGCGCGCTCGAGAATTCGAACGTCGATCTGACGCGCGAGTTGGTGGATCTGATCACGGCGCAGCGCAACTTCCAGGCGAACGCCCGCTCGATTGAAACCAACAACGCCATCACCCAAACCATCATCCAGATCCGGTAATCGCGTATGGACCGTCTTCTCTACATCGCGATGACCGGCGCCCGTGAAACCACGCTGGCGCAGGCCAAGTCGGCCAACAATCTGGCCAACGCCAACTCCACCGGCTTCAAGGCGGATTTGGCGCAGGCGCGGGCCATGCCGATTTTCGGCAACGGTTTGCCGAGCCGTGCTTTTGTCATGACCGAGCGGCCCGGGACCGATTTTGATCACGGCAGTCTGATCACAACTGGCAACGATCTCGACATCGCGATCAAGGGCAACGGCTTTCTGGCGGTACAAGATGAAAACGGCGGCGAGGGTTTCACCCGCGCTGGTGAATTTCGCATCAATGCCCAAGGTTTTCTCGAGGGCGCCGGTGGCCGCCTCGTGCTCGGCAATGGCGGTCCGATCCAGATCCCGGCGAATGAAAAAGTCGATATCGGTGCTGATGGCACGATCAGCGTGCGGCCGCAAGGTGCACCGGCAAATGCCGTGGTGGTGCTGGACCGTCTGCGCTTGGTGAATCCGCCGCTGGCAACGCTACGCAAAGGCGAAGATGGTTTGTTCCGGCCGGAGAATGGCGCCCCGGTCGCAGCCGATGCCAATGTTCAAGTCGTGCAGGGTGCGCTCGAGTCCAGCAACGTCAATGCCGTCGAAGAGATGATCGACATGATCTCGCTGGCGCGGCAATTCGAGGTCAACGTCAAGATGATGAAGGTCAGCGAGGACAATGACGCCTCGTTGGAACGACTTGTGCAAATGTAAGGTTGGACGCTTCAACGACGTCAAGTTGTTGACTAATGCAGTAACCACGGCGTGAAGTCGCCGTGCCATGAGGAGTAGACCATGCACCCGGCTCTTTGGATCAGCAAAACCGGTCTTGATGCCCAGCAAACCGATCTGAGCGTCATTTCGCACAACCTGGCCAACGTCAGCACGGTGGGCTTCAAGAAGAACCGGGCGGTGTTTGAGGATTTGTTGTATCAGAACGTGCGTCAGCCTGGCGCGGCTACCACCCAAAACACAACGCTGCCCACCGGCTTGATGCTCGGCACCGGTGTCAAAACGGTGGCGAACCCGAAACAGTTTACCCAGGGCTCCATCCAGATCACCGAGAATGCGCTCGATATGTCGGTGCAGGGCCGTGGCTTCTTTCAGATCCAGCTCCCGGATGGCAGCACTGGCTACACCCGTGCCGGTAATTTCCAGCTCAATCAGAACGGTGAAGTGGTGACAGCCGGCGAAGGCTATCTGCTGCAACCGGCGATCACCGTGCCGCAGGATGCGCAGAGCTTTACGGTCGGTCTCGACGGCACCGTATCCGTGACCTTGCAAGGTCAGGCAGCGCCAACTGTGATCGGCAATATCACCCTCGCGGACTTCATTAACCCGGCCGGTTTGCAACCGATGGGCGATAACCTGTTCATCGAAACGCTGGCCAGTGGTGCGGCAGTGGTCGGTACCCCGGGTCTCACCGGCATCGGCACGATTCGCGGTGGCACGCTGGAAAGCTCCAACGTCAACACGGTGGAGGAGCTGGTCAATATGATCGAAACCCAGCGTGCTTACGAGATGAATGCCAAAGTGATCTCGACCGTGGATCAGATGTTGCAATACGTCAGTCAGACACTCTAATCCAGGCAGGCTGATATGAAGACTTCCTTGCGAAATTGGCTGCTGCCGCTGCTGTTGCCTGCCTTTACCGGCTGCGTCGTGATGCCGGGGCCGGCGCCCGATGATCCGGAGTTTGCGCCGGTGATGCCGGCCATTCCGGAACCGGCCGCCGCGCAGCCGGGTGCCTTGTACAACCCCGGCACTGCCAATTTTCTGTTCGAGGATCGCAAAGCCAATCGGGTCGGTGACCTGATCACGGTAAGGTTGGTCGAAAACACCCAGGCACAGAAAAAGGCCGATACCAAAATCAAGAAGGACGATTCGACCGAAGTGACTGCGCCGACCTTGTTTGGTCGCGCCAATCCGATGATTGACGGCGACAAGTTCGGTTTCGAGACAGAGCTTGGCGCAACACGCGATTTCAAAGCCGAAAGTGACAGCAAGCAAAGCAATGCACTGACCGGCACGGTCACCGTCATGGTCACCCAGGTGCTGCCGAACGGCAATCTGGTGGTGCGCGGCGACAAGTGGGTGAACATCAATACCGGCCAGGAATTTGTCCGCATCAGCGGCATCGTCCGGCCGCAGGATGTCAGCCCGGATAATCAGGTGCTGTCGACTCGCGTCGCCAATGCGCGCATTGCCTACAGCGGCACCGGCCAGATGGCCGAAGCCAATAGCCGTGGCTGGTTGTCGCGATTCTTCAGTACCGAATGGTGGCCATTCTGAGGTGCATGATGGCAAATCGTCTGCTAATTGCCGCGCTGACCGCGTTGCTGGTGATGACCGGCAACAGTGCTCATGCGGAACGCTTGAAAGACATCGCAGGCATTGCCGGCGTGCGCAGCAACCCTCTGGTCGGCTACGGTCTGGTCGTCGGTCTTGATGGCACCGGCGAGCAAACGCCGTATACCGCGCAGGCGTTCAAATCGATGTTGAGCCGGTTCGGTATTGTGTTGCCGGAAGGGCAGGTGCCAAAGGTCAAAAACGTGGCGGCGGTTGCGATTCATGCCGAACTGCCTCCGTATGCCAAACCGGGCCAGGCGATCGATGTCACCGTGTCGAGCTTGGGAGAAGCCAAGTCATTGCGTGGCGGTGCGCTGCTGATGGCGCCGCTGCGCGGTGTCGATGGCGAAATCTACGCGATTGCCCAAGGCAATCTGGTGGTTGGCGGTTTTGGCGCGCAAGGCAATGATGGTTCGAAAATCACGGTCAATGTGCCGACTTCTGGCCGCATTCCGAATGGTGCCACCGTCGAACGCATGGCGCCCAATGGCTTTGCGCTCGGTGATTCGATCTTGCTCAACCTGCACGCGCCGGATTTCACCACGGCCAAACGGGTCGCCGAGCAGATCAACAATCTGCTTGGTCCGTTGGTGGCACAGCCGCTGGATGCGGGCACGGTCGAAGTCGGTGCACCGCGCGATCCGGCGCAGCGGGTGACTTTCATGTCGGTGCTGGAGAATCTGACGCTGGAACCGGGTGAGCCGGCAGCGAAAGTGGTGATCAATTCTCGCACCGGAACAATCGTCATCGGCAATCATGTCCGGGTCAAAAAGGCCGCGGTGGCGCACGGCAATCTGGTGGTCACGATCACCGAGCAGCAGAATGTGAGTCAGCCGAATGCGCTGGCGCAGGGCGATACGGTGACGACGCCGCAGAGCAATATCAACGTCGCGCAGGAAGATTCGCGGATGTTCCTGTTTCCGCCGGGTGTGACGCTGGAGCAGATCGTCCGTGCCGTCAACGCGGTTGGCGCAGCGCCCGGTGATCTGATGGCGATACTCGAAGCCCTGAAACAGGCCGGTGCCTTGCAAGCCGAGCTGGTAGTAATCTGAGTCTTGCCATGAGCGAGCGCCCGATCCCAACCACTGCTCCGTTGCCCGATGTCGGCAGCTACCATGATCTGCGTTCGCTTAATCAACTGCGCCAGCTCGGTGCCAATGATGAGCGAGCGGCGCTGCGCGCGGCGGCAAAACAGTTTGAATCGGTATTCCTGCAAGAACTGCTGAAGTCGATGCGGGCCGCCAATGACGTGTTCGAAGACGACGACTTCTTCGGTGGTGGCGGCAGCACCGATTTCTACGAGCAGATGCACGATGAGCAGCTGGCCTTGTCGCTGGCCAATCAACAATCGCTCGGTCTGGCCGATGTGATGGTGCAACAGCTGAGCCGTTCGCCAGCCAAGCGTGAAGCAGGCAATACCGCGACTTCACCGGTTACGCCGCCGGTTTCGCCGTTCACGCCGCCAAGCTTGCCGCTCAATGCCGTTCGGCCACCGCTGCAGGCGGCACAGAATCCGGAGCCTATGACGCCGCAGAAATTTGTCGCCGCGGTGTTGCCGCATGCTGAGCGAGCAGCCGCATCGTTGGGTGTGGATCCCGCGCTGCTGGTGGCGCAAAGCGCATTGGAAACCGGTTGGGGCAAGGGCATGGCGGTCGGTGAGGGCGGTAAGGTTTTGCCGGCACACGCGGCCAATACTGGCCAGCATTATTTCGGCATCAAGGCCGACAGTCGCTGGCAAGGGCCGGTGGTGCATGCGCAGACCCTGGAATACGTGGCGGGACTGCCGGAACGGCAGCGTGCCAGCTTCCGCGCCTACCCGTCACCGGCTGAGGCCTTCGATGATTACGCGCAGTTCATTCAGAGCTCGCCGCGTTACGCCGATGCACTGAAGCACGCCGCGGATCCACAGCGCTACGCCGATGGCCTGCAGCAAGCCGGTTACGCCACTGATCCGGCCTACGCCAACAAGCTGATGCGGCTATTTGACAGTGATTTTCTGCGCGACCTGATCGCGGAGGCACGCAAATTGCTGTGAATCTTGGGTACAGCTCTGTCTCGCGGGCCCGTTTGAAGCCGGCGTGCGACGGCAGTTAACCTGAGGTGGAGTTTCTGCGATGGCCATCGACATACTCAATGTGGGCGTATCCGGACTGCTGGGATCGCAGATCGGCATTTCGACCACCTCGCACAACATCGCCAACGTCAATACTGAAGGCTACAACCGCCAGCGTAATGAATACGTGTCGAGCCTGCCGCAGTTTCTCGGCGGGCAGTATTTTGGCTCGGGTGTCGAACTCAGCAATGTTTCGCGCATTTTCAATCAGGTGTTGACCAATGAAGTGCGCGCCAACAGCAATTCCGCATCTTCTTACGAAGCCTATCTGGAGCAGGCCCGGCAACTCGACAGTCTGCTGGCCGATGCCGACACCGGCCTGAATCAGCAGCTGCAAGCGTTCTTCGCCGCGTTGCAAGGCGTCAGTGACAACCCGTCATCGATTCCGGCGCGCCAGGTATTGCTCAGTCAAGCCAATACCTTGGCCGGGCGCTTCCAGACCTTGGACAACACGCTGAGCAAACAGCGTGACAGCACCAATGCCTCGGTCAGTGCCATTGCGGTCGAGATCAGTTCGCTGGGGCAGAGCATCGCCAATCTCAACGTCGCTATCACCGCCGCGGTTTCGGCTGGTAATGGCGTTGCCGGGCAACCCAATGACTTGCTTGATCAGCGCGACGTGCTGATCGACAAGCTGGCCTCACTGACCAATATCACTACCGTCGATCAGGCCGATGGCAGCATCAGCGTGTTCCTTGGCAACGGTCAGGCCTTGGTTGTCGGCGCGGTGTACAACCAGGTGGTGGCCCAGCCTGGCGTCAACGATCCGCGTAACACCGATTTGTTCCTGCAGTCATCCAATGGCGGCGCGCTGATTGATATCACCAGCCAGATTTCTGGCGGCAAGCTCGGCGGTTTGCTGCAGTTCCGCACCGAATTGCTCGAGCCTGCGATCAACACCCTCGGCAAGGTTGCCATTGGCTTGGCGAGCACGGTCAACGAGCAGCACGCGCTCGGCATGGATTTGAACAACGAGCTGGGTGGCTTGTTCTTCACCGATTTCAATGATGCCGCGATTGCCGCCCGGCGGGTGATTCCGCAAACGGGTTACACCGGGCCGGGTTCGTTCTCGGTTGACATCACCGACGTCAACAACCTGACCAACAGCAACTACCTGATGACATTGAATGCCGGCACCTACACCGTGACCCGGTTGTCCGACAATACCGTCATCAGTACGTTTGCGGCGCCAGCGGCACCGGCCACGGTCGCACTCGGCGATGGCATAACCCTCAATATCACCGCCAACGCCGTCAACGGTGACAGCTTTGTGCTGGCGCCAACGCGCGGCGCAGCCGGTGAAATGGAACGGGTGATCGATGATGTCAAAGCGGTAGCAGCCGCGTTGCCGGTCAACACCCGTACGACGACCAGCAACACCGGCAGCGGCATCGTCAAATCAGTGCAGGTGACTGATACCAGCACTGCCGCCTTTGCCACACCGTTTGCGTTGTCACCGCCGCTGCAGATCGTCTTTACCTCGGCGACCACCTACAACGTGGTGGATGCCTCAACCAGCGCGATTCTGGTGGCTGGCGCAACCTTCACGCCGAATCAGGACAATGATTTGCTCGCCACCGCCGGCGCCCCGGTGAATGCGTATGGCTACGAAATCACCATGGCAGGTGCACCGCGTGCTGGTGACAGCTTTGATGTGTACTACAACGCCGGCGGCGTCGGCGACAACCGCAACAGTCAGTTGCTGGCCGCGTTGCAGAATCTGCCCACCATGGATGGCGGTCGTTCCAACTATTCGCAGGCTTACGGCCGGTTGATTGCTGAAGTTGGTACGCGCACCGCCGAAGCCGATGCCAACTATGCGTCGAGTGCTGCGCTGGTTGAGCAGTCCAAGGCGCGCCGTGATTCCAGTTCTGGCGTAAACTTGGACGAAGAGGCGGCCAATCTGATTCGCTTTCAGCAAGCCTATGAGGCCTCGGCGCAGGTGATTTCGGTGGCGCGGTCGTTGTTCGACACCTTGTTCCAGTCCGTGCGCTGAACCTGACAGGCATTAATGGAGGTCCGTGATCATGCGGATATCGACAACCGGTTTTTATCAGCGCGGCATTGATGCCATTCTGGATCAGCAGTCGGGGCTGTCAAAAACCCAGCTGCAGTTGGCAACCCAGAAGCGCGTGCTGACCCCATCGGATGATCCGGTGGCGGCGACGCTGATTGAAGCCTTCAAGACCGAGCTCGCCAGTCTGGAGCGCTACAAACAGAACGCGACAACCGCCAAAGGCTACAACGAGCAATCGGACAGCATTCTGGATACCTTCACCACCGCACTCGGTCGCGTGCGTGAGCTGATCCTGCTGGCCGGCAATGGTGCCTACGATGCGCTCGAGCGCGAAGCGCTTGCCAATGAGGCACAAGAACGGCTCGAAGAGCTGGTCGGTATCGCCAACAGCCAAAACTCAGAGGGCGAGTACCTGTTTTCCGGTTTCCGTACCGACGTCAAACCGATCACCCGTGATGTGGCGGGCAATTTTGTTTACGGCGGTGACAACGGCCAGCGCCAGATCTTCATCAACAACGATGTTGCCGTTGGCGTGACCCATTCCGGCGCTGACGTCTTTCAGTTGATCAAAGATGGCAACGGCGATTTCGCCACCTTCGGCAATGCTGCCAACACAGGGAACGGTGCGATTGATCCGGGTTCGGTCAGTGATCGGCTGGCATTCAATGCCGCTGCGCCGCAGACCTATACCATCGCCATGGTGAACAATGCCGCCGGTGAGCTGGCGTATACCGTTTTCGGTTCGGTTGATGGTCAGTTGATTCCGGCCCCGCCATTGGTGGCACCGGCTAATGCGCCAGCCTACGTTGAAGATGGCCAGATTGTTTTCAATGGCATCAAGACCGGCATCAACGGCGAGCCCGCCGTCGGTGATACCTTCACGGTGGAAATGGCCGAGTCGGTGGATATCTTTACCACTGTGCAGAACGCCATTGATGCCATGCGCGTCGGCGCAGACACCGAGGCCGCCAGAGCGCAACTGCGGATGGCGCTGGATTACAGCCTGGAGTCGCTGGACCGCGGATTGGAGAACATCTCGCGGGTGCGGGCCGAGCTTGGCACGCGCCTCAATGTGATTGACTCCGAGCTGTCCGCCAACGAAGCGTCCAAGGTCAACGCCAAAACCACGCTGTCCTCGCTCGAAGA
>CAMLKQ010000046.1 GCA_946480585.1 uncultured Kangiella sp. | reverse complement strand
ACGACAGTCCCTGCAACGACAGCACCAGCAACAACGACTACGGCTTCAACCGAAGGAGCGGCCGGATGATCACGCACGCTCGCCATGGTACCCACTGGGTCTTGCTCAGTTTTCTGTTGGCTTTGGTGTTGACGGTGTTGCCGTTGCCGAGTTTGCTCAATCAGGCGCGGCCGGCGTTTGTCATGTTGACACTGATTTACTGGGTGCTGGCTTTGCCGCACCGGTACGGCATTTTCAGCGCGTTTGCCATTGGTCTCGCGCTGGATGTCATCACCGGCAAGATGCTTGGCCTGCACGCGCTGTTGTTGTCGCTGCTGGCTTACATTTGTATCAAGCAATACAGCCGTGTCCGGATGTTTACCCGGCCGATGCAGGCGGCGTTTGTGCTGCTGCTGGTCGGGCTCAGTTTGTTGCTGCAGCTGTGGATTGAAAACGCGGTGCGGCCGGTATCGATCCGTGCCAGCTACTGGTGGCCGGCGCTGACGTCCGGTTTGTTCTGGTTTGTCTGGTTTCCGTTCCTGCGCCATTGGCGGCGCCGTCTGCAGATCAGCTGATGATTTATCTGGCCTCTGCGTCCCCGCGCCGGGCGGAACTGCTGCGTCAGATCCGGGTCGTGTTCAGCGTGGTTTCAGCGCCGGTAGATGAAAATCGACGGGCCGGCGAGTCGCCGCAGGACTATGTGCTGCGGCTGGCGCGTGACAAGGCCAGAGCCGGCTGGTCCCATCCGGACCGTCGTCATGATTGGCCGTTGTTGGCGGCCGATACCTCGGTGGTGTTTGGCGACAACGTGCTCGGCAAACCGGAAACCGAAGCTGAAGGCATGGCGATGCTGCGGCAGCTGTCTGGCCAGCGTCATCAGGTGATGACGGCGGTTTGCGTCAAGCGCGGTGAGCACGAGGCGTGTGCGCTCAGCGTGTCGACCATCGGCTTTCGCGTGATGACTGACGCCGAGCAACGCGCCTACTGGGCGAGCGGTGAAGGCCGCGACAAAGCCGGTGGCTATGCGGTGCAGGGGCTGGCGGCGCGCTACATTGATTATCTGGAAGGCAGTTACAGCGGCGTGGTCGGTTTGCCGCTGCATGTGGTCGATGCCCTGTTGCAGCGGCCGGAATTCACCTGAGTCGCGCGATGCCTTAGCGCCATCGTCTGCGGCTCGTTAATGCAGCTCGGCGGCTTCGGTATCGCAACCGGACCGAAGCCCGAGGTTGCTCAGGACGATCAGGCGATGAGTGCTTTGATTGGTGCGGTCAGTCAGGAATTGCTGATCAACGTCACCCCACAGGAAACCCGGGTTGCTGTGGTGGAAAATGGCGTGCTGCAGGAGTTGCATGTCGAGCGCGCCCATGCCCGCGGTCTGGTCGGCAATATCTATCGCGGTCGGGTTCGCCGGGTCCTGCCCGGCATGCAGGCGGCGTTTGTCGATATCGGCCTCGAACGCGCAGCGTTTCTGCACGCCTCGGACATGCAAGGTTCGGCGCTGGCCGAAGACGCTGATGCCAGCGTTGCGACGGTCAGCGTGCAAGTCGAAGACATCAGTAATCGCCTGGTCGAAGGCCAGTCGATCATCGTGCAGGTGCTGAAAGACCCGCTCGGCAGCAAAGGCGCCCGGCTCAGCACCGAACTCGCGTTGCCATCCCGCTACCTCGTGTTGCTGCCGTACACCGCGCATATTGGCGTGTCGCAACGTATCGAGGACGATGCCGAGCGCGCCCGGCTACGCAACACGCTGACCGAAATTTCGGCCCGTAATAACGCCGGGTTCATCGTCCGCACGGCAGCGGAAGGTGCCTCCGAAGCGGCTTTGCTGCACGACGCCGAATACCTGCTGCGGCTGTGGCAGCGCATTCGAGGCGACATGGATCGCAGCGCACCGGAAAGCGTCGTCTATCAGGACTTGAGTCTGCCGGTGCGCACGCTGCGCGATCTGTGGGCGCAGAATGTCGAGCGGGTACGGGTGGATTCGCGCGAAGCGTTCCAACAGATGCGACAGTTTGCCGATGAGTTCATGCCAGGGCTGGCGGAACGGATCGAACATTACAGCGGCGAGCGGCCACTGTTCGACATGTACGGTGTCGAAGACGAAATCCAGCGTGCACTCGAGCGCAAGGTGCCGCTGAAATCCGGTGGCTATCTGGTGCTCGATCAGACCGAAGCGATGACCACCATCGATGTCAACACCGGTGCGTTCGTCGGCCACAAGACGCTCGAAGAAACCATTTTCCGGACCAATCTGGAAGCTGCGTCAGCGTTGGCCCGGCAGCTGCGGCTGCGCAATCTCGGCGGCATCATCATCATCGATTTCATCGACATGCAGGATGATGAACACAAGCGTCAGGTGTTGCGCGCGCTGGAGAAAGCGCTGGAGCGTGATCACGCCAAGACCACCATTTCGGAAGTGTCGGCGCTCGGTCTGGTCCAGATGACCCGCAAGCGCACCCGAGAAAGTCTCGAGCATGTGCTGTGCGAAACCTGCCCGCACTGCCAGGGCCGCGGGACCATGAAAACGCCGGTCACCGTCTGCTACGAGATTTTCCGCGAGATCATCCGCGCGGCGCGCGCTTACGAAGCCCAAGGCATTCTGGTGCTGGCGAGCTCGGCGGTGGTCGATTGCCTGCGCGACAGCGAAGCCAACAGCGTTGCGGAACTGGAGCTTTTCATTGGCCGGCCGATCAAGTTGCAGGTTGAGCCGCAGTATTCGCAGGAACAGTTTGACGTGGTACTGGTTTGATGTGGAAGCGTGCGCTCAAGTGGCTCTGGTACAGCGTCGCAGCGCTGATCATTGCCATTGCCGTGTTGGTCAGTCTGGGCCGTCTGCTGTTTCCGCAGGCTCACCAGCTGAAGCCGGCGTTTGAGCAATATCTGGCGGAGCGCACCGGAGCGACGGTGCACATCGCTGAGGTTCATGGTGCCTGGCGCGGTTTCGGTCCGGAATTGCGCGTCAACGGCATTGAACTGCTGTCACCAACCACCGGCGAGCCCTTGCTGAAAGTAGCGCGCTTTGAAGCGGCGCTGGATGTGCCGCGTTCTTTGCTGAGCTGGCACGCGGTGATGCGCCGGTTCGAAGTGGAAGGGCTGCAGGCATTGGTTGAGCTGGACAGCAAAGGCCAGCTGGTGCTGCCCGGCCTGCTGCTGGAAAACGACACCGATTCCGATATCTCCGCGCAATACGTCATCGACGCTCTGCTGCGGCAGAACCGGGTCGCCATCACCAATACCGAAATCCGTTACCGGCGTCGGCAAGGCGACATCATTCCGTTGCAACTGGCGGAAGTGAGCTTGCGCAATCAGCGCGGTCAACATCAGGCCATCGGTGATTTGACCGTGCACGATGGCGGCAACGCCCGCTTCGTGCTGGAGTTCACCGATTATCCGCTCGGTGCCAACGACCAGATGAGCGTGTTCCTGGAAAGTCAGTCGCTCGATCTGGCGCGTTTGCCGCTGCCGGTCGCGCCGCTGGGTGTGCACCTCGAAGATGGCGATCTGCAACTGCAGATCTGGGCCAACTGGCGTGATGGTGCCTGGCGCGATGGTCAGGCCAATGTCGCGCTGAAGCAGTTGCAACTGGTCAACGACGAGCAGCAGCGCAAAGCGCTGGACAGTGTTTCCGGGCAACTGCATTTTGCTCGCGCCAACAATCGGCTGTGGTATTTGCACGGCGAAAATGTGCAATGGCAGATAGACGGCAAAACCACCACCGGCTTGACGCTGGAAGGCAAAGTCAGCCGCGAACCCGAGCAACAGCGCTGGGGCTTCGATATCGGCGCCATGCAGCTGGCCGATTTGATGACTGTTGTGCAGTTCAGCTCGGCTGTGCCGGCCGAGTTGCGGCAACAGTTGGCTGCATTGGAGGCCAGTGCCGATCTGCCGCGCACCCAGATCGATTTTCTCTGGCGTGACGATGCCGTGGCCGACTGGGCCATTGCCAGCCAGTTTGAACGGCTGCGTTATCGCAGTGACAAATTGCCGGTGTTGTCGGAAGCGCGCGGTCGGGTGCTGGTGTCGGCGAACAGTGGTGCCTTGCGGCTGCAGGCCGCCGAGCAGCAGATCGATTTTCACGACCTGTTCCGCGCGCCGCTGGCGCTGCAGACGCTTGATGTCGCGCTGCGCTGGCAGTCCGGGCAAGCCGATACCTTGCTGACGGTGCCGCGGGCGTTGATCCGCAATGCCGATATCGCGATCGACGCGCGCGCCTCAATTCAATTGCCGGCTCAGGGCGAGCCGGAACTGGCGTTAAATGCGGTGATTCGCGACGGCGTCGGTGCCAACAAGGCGGCTTATTTGCCGGTTGGTGTCATGACCCCGCAGCTGGTGGAGTATCTCGACGGCGCCATCATCGCGGCCGATGTCAAAACCGCGCATGCGGTACTGCGCGGTCCCTTGCGGCGGTTCCCATACACTCAGCACGATGGTGTGTTCGATGTTCTCGCCGATGTTGGCAATGCCCAGTACCGGTTTCAGCCAGACTGGCCGGCGGTAACCGATCTGCAGGCGCAGTTGCAGTTCGTCGGCAACAGCATGTTCATCACCGTCGCTGATGCCGTGTTGGCGCAGTGGCGGGTCGAACAAGGCAGTGTCGTGCTGGATCCGATGGGTGGCCCGACCGCGACGCTGCAAGTGCAAGCCGAAGGTGCTGGCAGCGGCAAAGCCGCGTTTGCGCTGCTGCGCAACAGTCCGCTGCGCAAGCCATTGCAACCGCTGTTGGACACCTTGGAAGCGAACGGCGCCATGCGCACGGCGCTGACACTGGCCATTCCCTTGCATGACAGCCATGCCAGTCAGGTGCGCGGCACTGTCAGTTTCGGCAATGCCAATCTGCAACTCAAACCGCTGGCCTTGCCGTTCACGTCGGCGCGCGGAGAAGTGTCGTTTGCCGAGTTTGGTATCACCGGCGGCAATGTGCGCATGCAGACACTCGGTGGCTCGCTTGAAGCGAAACTGACAGGCGATGCCGGTGGTGGCGAAATTTTGGTGCGCGGTCAGGCGGACAGTGGTGCGGTCGCGGCTTGGTATCCGCATCCGGTGCAGCATCAGGTGGTCGGTCGCTTTGACTATGACGGCAAGGTGCTGCTGCCGGGCCGTGAGCAGCACGGTGTGCAAGTGGAGTTGCAGACCGATTTGCAGGGATTGGCGTTGACCGCGCCGGCACCGTTTGGCAAAACGGCCGACAGCAGGCGGCCGCTTCGGTTTGTTGCCGGTGTCGATGCCGAGCGCTTGTCGCTGTGGGCTGACTACGACAATCAACTGGTGTTTCAGGCTGAACGACGCGCCGACGAATCGGCATTGCGGGCAGAGCTGTTGTTGGGCGGCGCCTCGTACACCGGCCACAGCCCCGGCCTCAGCATCCGTGGCAGTTTGCCGACTATCGCCGCGACGGAATGGTTGCCGTTCATTGTTGACGTGACCCGTACCGCCGCGGCGCTGCCCGATGACGTCGAGCAGGGCCGCGATGCTGCTACAACGGAACCAAAGACCGCGCGCGATGGCACAGCGCCGATGCTGGCGCTGTCGATCGACACCGTCGATTTTTATGGCATGCCGTTCAACACTGTGCAATTGGGCGGACGCCCGACCGATGCCGGCTATCAGCTGCAGCTGCGCGCGCCGGCCCTGGTTGGTGAGGTGGTGCTGGCAGCGGACGCGCCGATTCGGGTCAAGCTGGAGAAACTGTTGCATGAGTCGCCGGTGACCGCGCAGTCAACGGAAGCAACAGCAATTTCGGCAACAGAAACCGCTGAAACCGATATCCAAGCACATGCGATTGCCGGAGCTGACGCACCTTCACACGGTACCGCAATCGATAACGCTGCTGTGGCAGTGACCGATCCGGCCAGCACTGCCAGCGCGACGGCCGTCACGGTGCTGCGGGAACCGGCAGAGTGGCCGGAGCTGGAAGTCGATTGCAAACAGTGCCGGTTTTACAGTCGCGAGTTTGGCCAGGTGCAGCTCAGTTTGCGCAATGAACAGCAGGACAAGCGTTTGAGCATGAAAGCCGAGCGCAAAGATTTATTGACCATCGCACTCACCGGGCTGTGGTCGGCGGCAGAGCATGACACCGCGATTCAAGGCCGCGTCAGCAGCCGCGATTGGGGAACGCTGACTCGGGATTGGGGCGTGGATCTCGGTGTGCGCGAATCGGCAGGTCACATCGATCTGAATTTGCGCTGGCCGAACAGTCCGGTGGATTTTCGCTTGGCGGCGAGCCGTGGCGAAATCGGCTTGCAACTTGGCAAAGGCTATATCGCCCGCGACACCGAAGCCAAGGAGCGGGTCGCGCGGGTGTTCAGTCTGCTGGGGCTGTCGTCATTGACCCGTCGGCTCAGCCTCGATTTCAGCGATTTGTTCAAGGACGGTTTGTATTACGACCGGCTCAGCGGCGAGTTTCTGGTGGCGGACGGCAAGGCCGTCAACCGCAATGTCAAACTGGAAGGCGTCGCGCTCGATCTGGATTTCACCGGCGACATCGATTTCGTCAATCGCCGGCTGGATCAGAAGATTGTCGGCACGACCAAGCTGAACTCAAGCTTCCCGGTGCTCGCCGGCTGGATCATCAACCCGACCGCCGGCGTGGCGTTGTGGCTGATGAACAAACTGTTCATTGAGCGGGTCGAGAAAGTGGTGTTCGGATTCGAGTTCCAGGTTTACGGTCCCTGGGACAATCCGGACGTGATCGAACGTGGCCGTCGTGAAGGCGAGATCGCCATTCCGGAACAACCGGAGCCCGTGCCGGCGCCATAAGCAAACGCTGCCATCACGGCCATCGCAGGAGTACGCGCATCATGAAAGTGGCTGCCATTCAAATGCTGTCCGGCATCGATCGCGATGGCAATCTTGCCGCAGCCGAACGCCTGCTTACGCAAGCGGCCGCTCAGGGCGCTCGCTTCGCCTTGCTGCCGGAAAATTTTCCGCTGATGGGGCTGCGCGAAGAAGACAAACGCACCATCGCCGAGCCTGATGGCCACGGCCCGATTCAGGCCATGTTGCAGCGAGTGGCGCGCGAGCAGCAGCTGTGGATTGCGGCCGGCACCTATCCAGCACAAAGTGCGACCGGCGAGCGGGTCAGGGCGCGGCTGGCACTTTACGCGCCGGATGGCAGCATGCACTGCCATTACGACAAACTGCATCTGTTTGATGTCGAGCTGCCCGGCGGCCGGGAAAGTTATTTCGAGTCGCGTGGCATCGAGCCCGGTGAGCACGTGGTGACTGCAGCCATTGGTGATGCCGTATTGGGTTTCAGCATTTGCTATGACTTGCGCTTTCCCGAGCTGTATCGCCAGCAGGTAGCGCGTGGCGCCAATGTGCTGTTGGTGCCGGCCGCATTCACCGCGACAACCGGCGCGGCGCATTGGCACACCTTGCTGCGCGCACGTGCCATTGAGAACCAGTGTTTTGTCATCGCGGCTAATCAAGGCGGCCAGCACGAAAACGGTCGCGCCACCTATGGCCACAGCGTAATCTACGATCCATGGGGCGAATGTCTGGCCGAGGCCGACACTGGCGAAGCCATTATCTGTGCCGAGCTGGATTTCGCCGCACTCCATGCGCTGCGTCAGCGCTTTCCAGTGTTGCAGCATCAGCGGATCGCGGTGACGGCTGTGCCGACACCGCTGACGGCACGCCCCTCGACGGGAGACAAATCATGACGGCGACAGGTTTACAGGTGTTCGAGCAGGCCGAACAACAGCTGCTCGGTGCCGCCGGTCTGGCGGCCAGTGATCTGGCGCAGGTACTCGGCAGCATGCTCGATCACCGCATCGACGCGGCCGAGTTGTATTTTCAAGCCACTACGCACGAAGTCTGGGCGCTTGAAGATGGCATGGTAAAAGATGCCAGCTTCAGCAGCGATCGCGGTGTTGGCGTACGGGCGTTGGCCGGCGACAAAACCGGTTTTGCCTATTCGGAAGATCTGGTGATGCCGGCGCTGCTGCAGGCCGCCGGTGCGGCACGCTCGATTGCGCGCGCCGGTCAAGACGCTGCTTTGGCCGCATTTCGGCGCACGCCGGTGCGCGCCTTGTATCCGGCCATCGATCCGTTGCCGGGCATGACTGAAGCGGAAAAAATCGATTGGCTGCGGCAAGTCGATGCGTTTACCCGCGCGCTCGATCCGGCGGTGCAGGAAGTGCAGGCGTCATTGACTGCCGTGTCCGATCAAATACTGGTTGCCCACACCGACGGCACCCTGGCCGCGGATGTCCGACCGCTGGTGCGATTCAACGTATCGGTAATCGTCGAGCGCAATGGTCGCCGTGAAACCGGTTACGCCGGTGGCGGTGGTCGCTATGATCTGGCGACGCTGATGCAAAACGATTTTCCATTCCAGTGCGCGCGCGAAGCAGTGCGACAGGCCTTGGTCAATCTCGAGGCGATTGCGGCGCCGGCTGGTGTGATGCCGGTGGTGCTCGGCGCTGGCTGGCCGGGCGTGTTGTTGCACGAAGCGGTCGGTCATGGTCTGGAGGGTGATTTCAACCGCAAAGGGTCCAGTGTGTTTTCCGGTCGCATTGGCGAGCGTGTCGCCTCGCCGCTTTGCACTGTGGTTGATGACGGCACGCTGCCGGGTCGGCGCGGCTCGCTGTCCATCGATGACGAAGGTACACCGAGCCAGCACACGGTGCTGATCGAGAACGGCATTCTGCGTGGCTATCTGCAGGACAAGAAAAACGCCGCGCTGATGGGTACCCACAGCACCGGCAACGGTCGCCGCGAAAGTTACGCGCACCTGCCGATGCCGCGAATGACCAACACCTACATGCTGGCAGGGCCGCATGATCCGGAGGAGATCATTCGCTCGGTCAAGAAAGGCCTGTACGCGCCGCAGTTCGGCGGTGGCCAGGTCGATATCACCTCCGGCAAATTCGTGTTCTCCGCCAGTGAGGCTTATCTGATCGAAGACGGCAAAATCACCCGCCCAGTCAAAGGCGCAACGCTGATCGGCAATGGCCCGGATGTGCTGACCAAGGTCAGCATGGTCGGCAACGATCTGAAACTCGATGACGGCATCGGTGTCTGCGGCAAGGCTGGTCAAAGCGTACCGGTCGGTGTCGGGCAACCGACCTTGAAGATCGATGAGTTGACCGTGGGTGGCACCGCGGCCTGACGGCAACTGCGTTCAGTCATGGTGCCGAAAAACGTTGACGGATGCACCGTCAGAGCGCAAACAAAAAGGGCAGCGAAGGCTGTCCTTTTTTTGTGCCGTGAAACGGCGGGCCGATTTACTCGGCGCTGTCACGCAGTGTGCGAAACAGTTCGCGGGCGGCGGCTGGCGGTTTGTTTTGCGCGGCTTCTTTTTGCGCGGTGCGGATCAGCTGGCGCAGTTGCTGCCGATCGGCTTGCGGATGTTCGGCCAGAAAGGCGTTGAGTGCGTCATCGCCTTCGGCGATCAGGCGGTCGCGCCAGCGCTCCAGCTGGTGAAATTTCTGGTTGGCGATTTTCGCGTGTTGGCGCAGGTGTTCCAGCGCTTGCTGCAGCGGCTCCACCTCGACGTCGCGCAGCAGTCTGCCGATGAACTGCAATTGCCGGCGATGGGCTTCGTGTGAGCGGATTTCCTTGCACAGATCGATGGCGTCGCGCAGGCGATCTGGCAGCGGCAGCTGGTCGAGCTGGCCGGCGGGCAACTCGACCAGCTCGGCGCCCATGTCCTGCAGGGCGTGCATTTCGCGCTTGCGCTGCGATTTGCTCGGAATATCGTCAGCCAACTCATCGGGCAGGTTGTAGTCGGCCTCAATGGGCTGGCGGGGGTCGTGCGCGGACATGGGGTCAGAAACTCAGACTGGCGGTGATCCAGCCGTAATTGTAATCGGTTTCGTTGTTGTCTTCGTCAAAGATGAAGTTTCGGTCCCGGCGTGACTGCAACATGACCGCCAGGTCCAGGCTGTGGCGCTCGCCCAGCTTCAATTGCTGGCTCAGCCGGGCGCCGAGCAGACGATAGTCCTGCAGCCAAAAATCATTGAGTTCGTACCAGGTCAGCGACAATTCGGTGTTGCTGGCGAGCCGATAGCCAATCAGGGCCTGGTGGGTGTGCTTGGCGCTGGCCCGTTCATAGCGGTCGATGCTGGCGTTGCTGATGCGCAATTCGCTGGTGCCGGCCATGATGCGCCAGCCGTGGCTGGGCCGGAAATTGAGCTGCATTTCCCAGCCTTCCTGATCGGCATGGCCGCCATTGTCGATGCGGAAGCCGTACAACTGGGTCTGGCCTTCGATGAGATCCCGCAGATCGTCCTTGAACAGCTTCAGATCCAGCTCCAGCCGGTTGTCGAAGTAACGGGCGTACAGGCCGAGCTCGCGCGACAGGATGCGCTCCGGCCCCAAGCCGCCGGCCGAGCGGCTGCTCTGGAAATAGCTGGCACTGGTTTCGCTGCCGTTGACCGGGCTGTCGAGATCGCGCAGCGTGTAGCTGAACCGACCATATTCCTCGAACAGATCCGGCGTTCGCACCGCGCGGGAGACAATCGCACGCAGGCTGTGCTGCTCGTTGATCGCCCAGTTCAATGCCAGTCGCGGTGACAGTTCGTGGCCGATGATGTCGTCGTGCTCCAGCATGGCGCCGACATGGACCAGCAAATCGTCGCGCCAGCGCCACTCGGCATTACCGAACAGGCGCCAGAGATCGCTGCTGCGTTCGCCACCAAAAAAGGTTTCCGATTTGACCCGATCGGTGCGGGCCGAAAAACCGGCGACGACGCGCAGCGCATCCGACAGCGTCAGCGTGTCCTGCCATTCGAAATCGGTGCGGGTTTCCCGCAGATCCTGATTGGCCGTGCCGCAGACCTGGGTCAAACCATCATCGGCAATGCGGGCAAACACGGCGCCAAGCAACGCTGCCACTTCCGGATTCGGCGGCGGCGGCAGCGGTTCGCCGTTGCCGTAGGCATCAAGCAACGCCAGCGTGTAGGCGTTGTCGGCGGCAAACAGCGCACCCAATTCGTCACTGAGAAAAACGGCCGGCGGGCAAGAGCGCCAGTCTTCTTCCGCATTGTTGTAATTGAAATAGGCCTGAATGCGACGCTCGTGGCCAGCAGACAGCTCGCGACTCCAGCTGGCTTGCAGGTAGGCGTTGTCGTTGTCGAGCTGGTGATACGGCGCCGGCTCCCACGGATCGAGATCAGGAATGGTCTTGTCGCCCTGCTTGTAACCAAATTG
>CAMLKQ010000045.1 GCA_946480585.1 uncultured Kangiella sp. | reverse complement strand
CTGATGCCCACCAACGGGTTCTGCGGATCGAGATTGTAGGGATCGTATTCGACGTCGCCGTCAACCAACGTTGCATTGAAGCCGAGGCCGAAACCGGTTTCACCGAACACATGCTGCGCTGCCACCTCGATACCTTCGACGGTTTTCTCGTCACTCAGGTTCAGCGGCTTGGTGACGCGCCAAACGATCAGCGGGTCGGTATCCAACGGTTCGATCTGGCCATCGGCATTGCCGTAACCGTTGTCGATCAACCAATTGAAAATGGCGGTGTCGGTTGCCTGAATGCCATCCGCTTCCAGTGCAGCGACTGCCGTGTTCCAACGGTCGCTCTGGTAAACATCGTGCAGACCGTCATAGGTCTGGTTGACGCCCTGGTAATCGACGTAGTTCTTGACCTTTTTCTGGAACAGGCCAATCGCAGCGTAGTTGCCGTCGCCATAGTAATACTCCAGCGACAGGTCGAGGTTGTTCGACTCATACGGCAACAACGACGTGTTGCCTTCCGACACCGTGCGCGAACCGAGCTTCGGGCTGCCGCTGAACGAACGACCGCCCTGCAACAGGCCAATCGGTGCGCGGGTGATCGACTTGCCCCACGAGAAGCGGGCCACCAGCTCGTCGGACAGCTGGGTTTTGATATCGAGCATCGGCAACAGCACATCGTATTTGCCGGTGAAATCCTGCTGCTGCAGACCCGGCTCAAACTCGGTGATCCACTCCGATGCGGCCACCCACACCACGCGCGACGGCACCCGTACCATCGCCGTGCTCGGCACGGTGGTTTCTTCGTAACGCACACCGGCATTGACGTTGAAGGTATAGTCGGCCCAATCGAACGACCATGCCGACTGAACGTACACCGACTCGGTATTTTCCTCGACCCGGCTGACAGATGGCATGCCACTGAAGAACGGATCGATCGAATACTGGTTGTCGCCCATCACCTCTTCGGTGAGGTAATACAACTGCCGGGCAATCGCCTCGTCGAAATCAAAGGTGTAGTAGTAACCGGGCTGCAGTGCCGAGCCGCCGCCGCTGAACGCATCGAGCATGCCGCCGGTGCTGCGCCGGATAAACATGCTGTCCGGGAAAATGTGGGTGAACGACGGGCTGAAGCCCGGGCCACCGCGCAAACCGCTCCAGGCGTTATAGCCACTCAACACTTGATCGGTTTTGGCGACGCCGAACTTGACGTTGAGCAAGGGGCTGTCGGCATCGCCGTTCATCCACTTGGCATCGATCTGCAGCTGCTGGATTTCCGACTCGCCGGGCGAGCGGATGAACTGGCTGAAGTTCGAGTCCATTTCACTCGGCAACAGCTCATAACCACCGTTGTCCCAGTTGACGTAGTAATGCGGGATCTCACCGCTGCGGAAGTCATAGATTTTGCTGCCGAGCAAATTGGAGCCGAGAATGATCTGGCCGGCACTGCCGAGCCCGTCATCTTCGCCGTTGTCGATGGCGTTGCTGGAATCGTGATAGTCCAGCGCCAGCTGCCAGCCCTCGTTGATCTGCCAGTCGACATTGAAACCTATCGAACGGGCTTCAACACCGGTGGTCGCGCGGCTGGCGGTGAATGAACCGTCGTCACCGCTGATGTCGGCATATACCGCAGTGCCGTTCTCATCCAGTTCATAGGCATTGATGTTGTTGCCGAAGTTGTTCCAGATACCCCAGCCGAAGCTGTTGACGCCGGTGGTGGCATCGGTGGCGGTGTAATCCAGCGTGGTGGTGACATCTTCGTGCGGCACAAACTGCAGGGTCAGCTGACCATTGGTGCGTTCACGCTCGACATCGGTGATGCTGAAGTTCATGTCTTTCGGAAAGAATGCTGCATTGGTGATACGACTGCGATTGTCGATAACCTGCGACGGATCCAGGTCCGGCAACTGGTCGTTGGTCTGCAACACCCAGCCCTGGATATTGGCTTCCTCGCGGCGGAAATCACGTTCTTGGTGCGAGAACGATACGCCAACCCCGAACCGGTCATCGGCAAAGGTATTGCTGTAAACGCCGGAGAATTCCGGCGTGATGTCATCGCCTTCGACATTCGAGGTGTCATTGATGCCTTTGGCCGAGAACGACATCTGCTGACCCGGCTGCTGCAACGGCCGGGTCGTCACGATATTCACGGTGGCGCCAAGGCCGCCGCTGGGTTTGTCGGCGCGGGCGGTTTTGTACACCTCCAAGCGCGACACCCCTTCGGCCGACAAATCTTCCAGATTGTAGGAGCGGGTGAAGCCGGTGCCCGGCATCTGCCGACCATTCAGCGTCATCAAGTTGAACTCCGGACCGAAACCGCGCACGGTGATCTGGCTGCCTTCACCATTCGAACGGCTGATGGTCACGCCACTGATCCGCTGCAGCGCCTCGGCGAGGTTGGTGTCGGGAAATTTGCCCAGGTCTTCGGCCGAAATCGCATCGACCACACCGGACTCGTCGCGCTTCAGTTGCATGGAACGCTGCAAGCTGCCACGGATACCGCGCACTTCTATGATTGCCGGCGTTTCTGTTGCGGCCGCTTCCGCGGTTTGGTCGTCCGTGCCAGCGGGTTCGCTGGCGTTGCTGTCAGCGGTCTGCGGCGCCGGTGTTGCCGATTCGGTTGGGGCAGCGGCCGGTTCTGAAGCCGCTGGTTCAGCAGCGGGTTCTGCTGAAGATTGCGGATTTGCCGATTGCTCGTTCGCAGTGGGTTCTTCGGCGGCAAACGCCGGTGCGGTGACACCGCCACCGAGCGCGATCGCCAGCGCGATGGCCAGCGGTGTTTGCGTGAATGTCATGGCTTTCATATTGGCCTGCTATTTGTTGTATCCGTTGCCAGAGCCGGGGACGCTGTCCCCGGCGTTTCGCTTTCCTGCTAGAGCGGAACTGCGGCGATTCAGAACGGCGCCAGTTCCATGTTGTCGATGCGATAGGTCGCGCCCTCACCCTGCCCCCACGCCGGGAACACCATGACCACATCGATCGCGGTGACATCCAGACCTGCTGCAGCGAGATCGGCGATATTGAAGGTGTAGGTCTGCCAGACACCGGCGACCGGATCGACACCTTCAATGCTGGTGTTCAGATTCACTTCGACCGCGGTGGCCGCGCCATCGGATTCGATCTTCAGTAGCCACGGTGCCGAGGCATTGTTCGGGGCACTGACCAACCGCATATCGAAGCGCAGCACGCCGCTGTCCGCCAAAGCCGTCGCATCGATCGGTAGATCGCCGCCACCGTTGGCCGAACGGGTGATGAGGCCCAGCACGGTCGGCGTGGCGCCAACACTGAACTCGGCGACTTGGCCGTGATCGACATCATCGGCCACAGAGACCGGTGCCGAACCGGCGCAGCAATCCCACAACACCCAGCCGGTGCGCGGTGCTTCGTCGTACAGCGTGAAGGTCGGCGGGGCTTCGTAAATCGCCGCGTTGTCGATACGATAGGTCGCACCTTCGCCCTGACCCCAGGCCGGGAACACCATCACGACATCAATGGCCGAGACATCGAGCCCTGCCGCTGCCAGATCCGCGAGCTTGAAGGTGTAGGTCTGCCAGACACCGGCGGCCGGATTTTGGCCTTCGAGGCTGGTATTCAGATTCACTTCCACCGCGCTCGCAGCATTGTTTGCTTCCACTTTCAGCAGCCATGGTGCGTTCGCCGTATTCGGCAAACTGACCACGCGCATGTCGAATTGCAGCACACCATTTTCGACGATGGTGCTGGCATCAAACGGTGCGTTGCCACCACCAACATCCGGCCGGGTGTTGAAGCCCATGACGGTCGGGCTCGCGCCAATTGAAAACTCTGCGGTGGCGCCATGATCGACATCATCAGTGACCACTTGCGGCGTCGAACCGCCACAGCAATCCCACATCGGCCAATCCGGATTTTCGGCGTCCTTGAACAGATCAAGACGCGGTGACGCCTGCGAAATCTCGACGTTGTTCATCCGGTACACAGCGCCATTGCCAGTGCCCCACGCCGGGAAAATCATCACAACGTCAATTGACGAGACATCAAGACCGGCATCGGCGAGCATTTGCAACGAAAACTCGTAATGCTCCCATTGCCCCAGCGCCGGGCTCGGATCCGAAGAGCCAACATAACCGTCAGCCAGATTCAATTCGACGGCGGTCGCACCGTCATTGCTTTCGACTTTGAATTTCCACACCGACGCCGGATCGGTCGGTGCGCTCACCACTTTCAAATCAAAACGGATGGCGCCTTTTTCCAGCATGCCACTGCCATCGAATGGCGTCGGCACGCCAGCCGGATCGGTGATGAAGGCAGAGCGGGTGATGAAGCCATTGACGGTCGGTGCTGCGCCAACACTGAATTCGACCGATGGGCCAAGTTCGGCATCGTCAACCACTGCCGGCGTCGAACCGCCGCAGCAATCCCAGGCCGGCCAGTTCGGATTCAGCGCGCCATCAAAAATGGTCAGGTTTTCTGCGCCGTTGGACGGCGGCGTCGGAATCGGTGCAGCACCTTCGACCAAGGCATCTTCCAGATCTTCATAGCCAGGGCGAATGGTTTCGCAGCCCTTGCCAGTCAGCGGATCGGCCGAGCATTCGTAGACCCGGACGTAATCCACTTGCAGCGATTGGCCATTGGCGAACGCTTCGGCATCGATGCCAGTTTCGTTGACGTTGGCCGGCCAGTTGCCACCCACCGCGAGATTCAGAATCAGATAGAAATGCTGATCAAACGGCGAGTTGTCCCAGTAGGTGGTGAGCTCGCCCGTGGCTTGATCGTAGTACTGCGTGTACCAGCCGCGATGAGCAAGACCAACCGCTTCACCTTGGCTGTTGTAGCGAACTTCTGATTTGCGCTGGGTGGCATACAGGTAGCCATCCATGTACCAGCGGATTTCGCCTTCCTGCCACTCGATGGCATAGGTATGGAAATCGTCAGCCGGGTTGCTGCCATCGGCTTTTTTATACGACTTGCCGGTGTATTTGTGGCCAGCCTCGTCGGCACCGGAACCATAATGCAGGGTGCCGTGAATGCGATTTTCCGGCTCCTCCTGATCGGGCGCATCGGCCTTCAGGTTGACCGCTTCCATGATGTCGATTTCACCGGAGCGCGGCCAGCCGCCGTATTCGCTGTCGGTCGGCATCATCCAGAATGCCGGCCAGCTGCCTTGACCAAACGGCAGCTTGGCGCGCATTTCGAAACGGCCGTATTTGAAATCGGCTTTGTCACGGGTGTTCAGCCGGGCCGACGTGTAGGGCTTGGGTGCGCCTTCTCCGGCCGGACGGGCGACGATGTTCAACACACCATCGGCGACGAAGGCGTTCTCGGCGGCGTCGGTGTAGCACTGCTCTTCGTTGTTGCCACCACCGTCGCAGTTGACCTCATGGGTCCACTTGCGCAGGTCGATGCTGTTGCCGTCGAACTCGTCGTTCCAGACCAGCTTCCAGTCACTGACCGGTTGCGACGGGTCGACACTGTCGAGATCCGTTTTCGTGGTGGCGCTGTCGCTGCAGCCGAACAGCAGGGCTGCCAGCGCGACCACCGCCAGTCGGGGTAGGTATGCGTTTAGAATTTTCATTATGTCTCCACTCGCCTCCGGGGGATCGCAACTGCCGGGCCATGCCCCGCAGCGTTCCCGACGGCCGTTTCCTTGCTCGCCGTTTTGCGTTTCGCCGTTTCGCGCTCGAATCCGCGAGCTACTCCTATACCAAAGGCGAAGGCAAGGACGCGTTCAACGTTGCGGCAGGCACCAAACTTGAACGGTCTGAGTTTGCGAATCCCGACAGCGAGACGTTCAAGATTGCGCAAAATCGCCCAGCCGTACCCAAACTGGTGCATCTGTAACCGTTTTTCCGCGGTTTAAGCCGGTTTTACGACAGCACCAAATTGGCGGTCTTGCACCGCGCCAAATTTGGGCAATTACGTCCAAGTACGGAGGATTGGTCAGAAAACAACCGAAACCTCGGCTGCCAGTTCGGCCCATACCTGACAATAAAAGGAAAAGCGGCCTGCGGCCCGAGCGCATTGGCAGTGGCAGTGGCATTGGCAAACCGCCAGCATTAAGCGCTCGCCAATTTTGCTGCATCGCAACAAACGCGATCACCCTTCCGCGCGGTGACGCTATGCGACGTGTCTTGCTCCCCAATCACGTTGCTCAGCACCGACTCGACCGACCTGACGCCAGGGCGGGACATCGGTCATCGCCATGACCACCATCGCAAACGAGGTCACATCGCCGGGCAACTGCCACCAGGACGACCGCTGCAACAGGCTTGCATTCTGTTGCTCAACCGATAAGCTCAGGCGCATCGGATGCGCACGGTAGCAGCGGATGAAGTCCATTCTGTTCAACCTGCATGATGTCATGCAGTTCATCACCATCTATCAGTGCGTGTTGTTTGCGCTGTTCTTGTGGCTATTCCGTAGCAAGCGGCGCGGCAATATCTTGCTGGCGCTGTTTCTGCTCGCCCACGCCGCCATTCCGATCGACAACCTGATCATGTACGGCACGGCGTTCCGGCAGTGGGCCATCAGCTTCTCGCCCAATATTTTCTACGTGTTTGGTCATGCCTACTGGCTGGAGGCGCCGCTGCTGCTGCTCTATGTCCGGTCGATGATCTACCGCGATTACCGCATCAAGCGCAGCGACTGGCTGCTGTTCCTGCCATTTGTTGCTTACGCGCTGTTTGAGATCGTCAATTACTACCGGCTGGATTACGCCACCAAGGTGGCGATTCTGCAGGGCTACGACACTTTCGCGCCGCCCAAGCTGACCTTGTCGGTTGGCTTCCTGCGCGAGCTGTTCCGCATTGTCTGCGGCATCCTCGCGCTGATTGAGCTGTTCCGTTACCAGAAGCGCATCAAGGATGAATTCGCTGACATCGAAAAAATCGATCTGACCTGGCTGAAAATCCTGGTACTCGGCTTCCTGGCGGTGCGCGCAGACTCCATGCTCATCAGCACCGCACTCATCACCTCGCTGGATCAGCTTTACACGCTGGACCTCGACTTCTGGGGTTTGGCGGCCGATTACACCGTCATGCTGCTGATCAGCGCGCTGATTTTCTTCAGCATGGGCCACAGCCGGGTCTTTGCCGGCTTTGTCCAGCCCGAGACAAAAGAGCCCGAGAAGCCGGAAGAGAAACCGGTGATTTCGCCGGAACAGGTCAGCCAGCTTGAAGCCTACATGCGCGACAAGAAGCCCTACCTGAACTGCCTGCTGAACCTGGAAAACCTGTCCGGCCAGTTGCACATGTCGCCGCGCAACCTGTCACAGGTGATCAACCGCCATTACCAGCAGAACTTCTTCGACTTCATCAACACCTACCGTATCGAAGAATGCAAACGGCTGCTGTCCGATCCGGCCAACCGCCAGCAAACCATGCTCGACATCATGGAAAGCGCCGGCTTCAATTCGAAAGCGACCTTCAATACCTTCTTCAAGAAAAAGGTCGGCATGACCCCGAGCGAGTTCCGCGAGAAGCTGAACCAGACGGCAGGCTGACGCGCAGGCCGAACCGCCCAGCTCGCATTCGCCGTGCGGCAAACCGGATTCGCGCCCATTCCTCCGATGGGCGCGACATCTCGGTGTATCGGCACCGCTGCATCCGAAAGCCCCCGCTCCCACCCGCGTTTGCCCGCTGCATGCCGTCGCAAGCGTGAACCCGGACCAACGTTCTGCTCATCACGCGGATAACGCCCCGCCCAGCCCCCCTTGCACACGGCAAGCGCCGCAGCACACCGTTCCATGGCCCCGTTTTCACAAAGTTGAACGTTCAACTTTCGGTCGCCGACCGGAATCAGGACGCGTTGCCGCCGTCGCCGCTTTACTGTCAGGGCGTAGACAAAGATCGAGACGGGCTTGCCAGCGGCCGACCGCTGCCCCGTCATCGCGGGAGAAGAATATGCAATTGTCAGGACTGGACATCGCGATCATCGCGGTTTACGCCATCGGCATCTTTGCCTTGGCACAGTGGGTGTCGCGCGAAAAAGGCGAACACAAGAAGAGCGCCCAAGACTACTTTCTGGCCAGCCGCTCGCTGCCCTGGTGGGCGATCGGCACGTCGTTGATTGCCGCCAACATTTCGGCCGAGCAAATCATCGGCATGTCCGGTTCCGGCTATGTGATCGGCCTCGGCATCGCCTCCTATGAATGGATGGCGGCGGCGACGTTGCTGATCGTCGGCAAGTATTTCCTGCCCATCTTCCTGAAAAACGGCATCTACACCATGCCGGAATTTCTGGAAAAGCGTTACAGCCCCTCGGTGCGCACCGTCATGGCCGTGTTCTGGCTCGGCGTGTACATCTTCGTCAACCTGACCTCGATCCTCTGGCTCGGCGCCACCGCCGTCCACACGGTCACCGGCATGGACACCGATCTGGCGCTGATGCTGATCGGCCTGTTCGCTGGCGGCTACGCACTGTACGGCGGTCTGAAAGCCGTCGCGCTCACCGATATCGTGCAGGTCACGCTGCTGATCTGCGGCGGGTTGCTGATCAGTTACATCGCACTCGACAAGGTCGGTGACGGCAGCATCACCGCCGGCTTCCTGCGGCTGACCACCGAGTTCCCGGAAAAATTCGACATGGTGCTGTCACCGGACAGCCCGCACTACAAGGACTTGCCGGGCCTCAGCGTGCTACTCGGCGGCATGTGGGTGATGAACATTTCCTACTGGGGCTTCAATCAATACATCATCCAGCGCGGTCTCGCCGCCAAGGACATTCGCGAAGCGCAGAAAGGCATAGTGCTGGCGGCGTTCCTGAAACTGCTGATGCCGGTGATCATCGTGCTGCCCGGCATTGCTGCACTGGTGCTGGCACCGGATCTGGCGCGCCCGGACGAGGCCTACCCGCATCTGATGGCGCTGCTGCCAAGCGGTATTCTCGGTCTGGTTTTCGCCGCGCTGATTGCCGCCATCATCGCGTCACTCGGCTCGAAAATTAACTCGGTGTCGACCATCTTCACGATGGATCTGTACCGCACGATGCGGCCGCAGACCAGCGAGCAACAGCTGGTGCGCACCGGCCGCATCGCCGCCGTCATCGCGCTGCTGGTTGCGGTGTTGTCGGCCCGGCCGCTGCTCGGCAGCTTTGATCAGGCCTTCCAGTACATTCAGGAATTCACTGGATTCTTCACTCCCGGCATCTGTGTGATCTTCCTGCTCGGCATGTTCTGGCAACGCACCACCGCCAACGCCGCGCTGGTCGCCGCCATCAGCTCGGCCGCGCTGTCGCTGGCGCTGAAACTGTGGTGGCCAAGCCTGCCGTTCATGGATCGGGTGGGTCTGGTTTTCGTCGCCTGTTTTGGCATCGCCATCGTGCTGTCACTGCTGAAACCGGCTTCAGATGCCAAGATCAATGTCGAGCTGAAAAACATCGATTACTCGACCAGCACTGGCTTCAATGTGGCGTCGGTAATCGTCATCGCCATCCTGTGCGGTCTCTACGCCTACTGGTGGTAATCCAACACCTTCCTTACCCAGCCCGTTCGTACTCAGTACGAACGGGCTTTTTCTTGCCAACACGAGACATTCGGTCGGCACCCGACCTCATGCAGGGGCATCAAACCGGTCATGGGACATTCGCGAAAACGGCTGGAACTTTCAGTCAGCCTGCTTTGTCAGATTGATTCCCTCATTTCGCCTTCGCACGTCCGGTCACGCTCGCTCGAGACCTCCCGCCACAAGGAATGGCCCCCATGAAAGTTTGGCTCAACAAGATTTGGCGTGAAAATCGCAGCTTTTTTGTCTTTATTGTTCTGATGCTGGTCTTTCGCAGCGCTGTTGCCGATTGGAGCCAAGTCCCCACCGGCTCCATGAAACCCACCATCGTCGAAGGTGACCGCATCGTCATCGACAAACTGGCTTACGATTTGCGCCTGCCTTTCACCGCTATCTCGCTGCTGCCGCTGGCCGAGCCGCAGCGTGGTGACATCGTCGTGTTTGACTCTGCCGCAGCCGACAAAACCCTGGTCAAACGGGTGATCGGCATCCCCGGCGACACCGTGGCGATGATCAACAACCGGCTGGTGTTGAATGGTGTCGCGGTACACTACGAGCATATCGAGCAGACCGATGACGCGGTTTACGCCGTCGAAAAACTCGCGGGAGCAAACCACCGCGTGCGTTGGTCGGCAGCGGCACCGAGTCACTATCAATCCTTCGGACCGGTTCACATCCCCGATGGCTATTATCTGATGCTGGGCGACAACCGCGACAACAGCGCCGACAGCCGCGTTATCGGACTGGTCCCTCGGCAAGAACTGCGCGGCCGCTCGCACACCGTCGCCTTCTCGCTCGACTACGACGATGCGTATTTGCCTCGTTCGGATCGCTTCTGGCAACCGCTGTGATGCTGTCATCCAGAAGTGGGCTTTCTTTAAATCGCAGCCCGCGAGTAACACTCGAAAAACAGCTTTGGATGGCGCTGGCACTCTGTTCGGCGCTGTATGCCAATATCGCTACGGCAACGCCTACGCTGGCCCAGGCCGCACGCCAACAGATCGGCGTGACCACCATTTATGACGGCCGCTATCAACGGCTGGATTACCCGAACGGCGATGTGTCGCGGGAGCGCGGCGTCTGCACCGACGTGGTGATCCGCGCCTTTCGCCACACCGGCATCGATCTGCAACAACGCATTCACGAGGACATGAAACACGCTTGGGCCAGCTACCCCAAGCTCTGGGGCATGCGTCAACCCGATCGCAACATCGATCACCGCCGGGTGCCGAACATGGCGCATTATTTTCAGCGCCAAGGCTGGCAGCTCGCGCCCGCAGACAGCGATGCTGATTATCAAGCCGGTGATCTCATCACGTGGCTCTTGCCCGGCAATCTGCCGCATATCGGGGTGGTGTCGGATCGCAAAGTGGCTGGTCGGCCACTGATCATTCACAACATCGGTGCCGGCGTGGTGGAAGAAGATATGTTGCGGAAGTTTCCGATTACGGGGTGGTATCGGCCTGTCTTGGCTGGCGGTTTGCGCTAGATCGTGTCTTCGCCGAAGAGAGATCCCGGATCATTGCTTCGCAACGATCCGGGTTACGAGAAATAGGTATTTGCGTTTTTGTAGGAGCGGCCTTGGCCGCGATTTCTTTTTTTTGCCGTAATTCGGACCAAAGAATTACTCGGAGTCGCCGCGGTGTACCCCTCCCCCTGTCAAGGGGGAGGCCGGGAGGGGGTAGTTGCCGCTCCGCTTTACTCGTTAACTTCAGCCGCTGTGCAGCCGAAAGGTTTGCCGGGACTCGCCCCGGCGGGCGAGGTACTTTTCTTGGCGCAAGAAAAGTACCCAAAAGAACATTGCCTGTATTCCTCGCCGCGCGAACAACGCGCGGTACCCTGCGCTACTCCACTCCG
>CAMLKQ010000044.1 GCA_946480585.1 uncultured Kangiella sp. | reverse complement strand
CTGATGGAGTCGGTCGAGCTGCGCCACGCCGGCTTCGTGCTGTGGATCAAGGACCTGTCGGTCATGGACCCCTACTTCGTGCTGCCGATCCTGATGGGCATCTCGATGTGGGTCATGCAGAAGATGCAGCCGGTCAGCCCGACCATGGACCCGATGCAGCAGAAGATCATGCAGTACCTGCCGGTCATCATGTCGGTGTTCTTCCTGTGGTTCCCGGCGGGTCTGGTGCTGTACTGGTTGGTCAACAACCTGCTGTCGATTGCCCAACAGACCTACATCACCAAGAAAATCGAAGTCGAAGCGGCGCAGAAGAAGTAAGCGCAAGCCGACATTTGTCGACTCGGCCCCGCCGCAGGCATCCGCTAAGATGGATGCCCGGCGGGGCCGAGTCGTTTCCAGGCCCCGAAAAAATTTCCGGCTTCGCTCCGCTCAGCCGCCAGCAACAGAACCGCGACTCATGAAAGCCAGTACCGACACCATCGCCGCTATTGCCACTGCCGCCGGTCGTGCCGGGGTCGGTGTGATCCGCGTCTCGGGCGAATTGGTGCCGGCGATCGCCGAAGCCCTGCTCGGCAAACTGCCGACGCCGCGACTGGCGGTGCGGGCACTTTTTCAGGCCGCCGATGGCGTCGCCATTGACGATGGTCTGGCGCTCTATTTCGCCGCGCCGAAATCCTTTACCGGTGAACACGTGCTGGAATTGCAAGGCCACGGCGGCCCGGTCGTGCTCGATCGCTTGCTGCGCCGGTGCCTGGAACTCGGCGCGCGCATGGCGCGGCCGGGCGAATTTTCCGAGCGCGCGTTTCTCAATGACAAACTCGATCTGGCGCAAGCCGAAGCCATCGCCGATTTGATTGACGCGAGTTCGGAAACCGCTGCCCGTTTGGCGATGCGCTCGCTGTCGGGCGAATTTTCCCGGCGCGTGCATGCGCTGGTCGAACAGCTGATTCATCTGCGCATGTACGTCGAAGCCGCGATCGATTTTCCGGAAGAAGAAATCGATTTTCTGTCCGACGGCAAAGTGGCTGCTGATGTTGCGGCGCTGGAGCAAAATCTGGCCGAGCTGTTGTCGGCATCGAGGCAGGGTCAAGTGCTGCGCGAAGGCATCAAGGTCGTCATCGCCGGCAAACCGAATGCCGGCAAATCCTCGTTGCTGAATGCACTGTCCGGCAAGGACAGTGCAATCGTCACCCATATTCCGGGCACCACCCGTGATGTGCTGCGCGAACTCATCACGGTCGATGGCTTGCCGATTCATTTGATCGACACCGCCGGTTTGCGCGACAGCGACGATCCGGTTGAACAGATCGGCATCCAGCGCGCTCGCGCCGAACTGAACGATGCCGACGCCTTGCTCCTGGTTGTCGACAGCAACGACAGCCGCGAAACCGATCCGCAAGCCTTATGGCCCCTTGCAGAAGCACTGCCGGTGCCGGCTGAACGGATCACCGTCATCCACAACAAATGCGATCTCAGCGGGCTGCCGGCGGGTGCCCATCCCGAGCACGGCGCGACCGTGATCGCGCTGTCGGCACAAACCGGTGCCGGCCTTGCCCTGTTGCGCCAGCGACTCAAGCAGCTCGCCGGTGTCGTTGCGCCAGAAGAAAGCCTGTTCATGGCGCGCCGGCGCCAGCTCGATGCGCTCGAGCGGGCCCAGCAGTTGATACGACATGGCGCCGACCAATTGCAAATCCGTCGCGCCGGCGAATTGCTGGCGGAAGATCTGCGGCTCGCCCAGCAACAGCTGAACAGCATCACCGGCGAATTCAGTGCCGATGATCTGCTCGGCAAGATTTTCAGTTCGTTCTGCATAGGCAAATGAACCTTGGACTTGATGGAGGCGCGCACATGACGGTCAGTAAAGTGCTGTTGGTGGAGGATGACAACGATCAACTCCACGCGCTGAAACTGCTGATGGCCGCATTGCTGCCAGACGCCAACATCCTCGCTGTGCCGGATGGTTTCAACGCGCTGGCGATGGGACCGAATTTCCAACCGGACTTGATCATCACCGATTTGGCGATGCCGCAGGCTGACGGGCTGACCTTTCTGCATGCGCTGTTGCCGAAATTGAACCAGCGGCCAAAAATGCTGGTGCTGACCGCGTATGACCGGATGCAGCTGCAACGATTTGGGCCATTGCCGGAAGACGCGCGTTTTCTGCAGAAGCCGATAACGATCGAGAGTCTGCACGGGACCCTGGCCGACTGGCTGTAAGCGCATGAGAGTTTCTGCTTCGCTGGGTGTACTGGCTGCGCTCGCCGCCATCTTGTTGTGGTCGATGCTGGCCGCGCTCATTGCCCAATTGTCCGCGCTGCCGCCGTTTCTGCTGACCGGTTTGTCGCTGCTGATCGGCGCGAGCGTGACCTTGCCGAAATGGCGGCATTGGCGTTTGCCGTGGCGCACCTTTTTGATCGGCAGCGGCGCCTTGTTCAGTTATCACCTGCTGTTGTTTTCAGCGCTGCGGCTGGCGCCGCCGGTCGCGGCCAATCTGATCAACTACCTGTGGCCGCTACTCATTGTCTTGCTGTCGCCGCTGTTCGATCGACAACTGCGCTTGAGTGCACGGCTGGTGCTGGCAGCGCTGCTCGGCTTTGCCGGTGCCGCGACCGTGATCGCCAATCAGCCGCTGCAGACCTCCGGCAGCCATGCCGGTCTTGGATTTGGCTTGGCATTTTTGGCGGCGTTGATCTGGGCCTGCTATTCCCAGCAGCTGCGCCGACTGCCGCCATTCTCAAGCTGGGCGGTCGGCGGTTTTGCCAGCGCCGCCGGTCTGGCGTCTTTGCTGATTCACTGGCTATTTGAACCGACCACCGCGATCGCCGCGGCCGACTGGCCGTGGCTGCTGCTCCTGAGTCTCGGCCCGATGGGTATCGCGTTTGTCTGCTGGGATTTGGCGATGAAGCGGGCCGACCCGCGCCGGATCGGCGTGCTTGCCTACGCCACGCCGGTGCTGTCCACCGCGTGGCTGCTGCAAGTGACCGGCCAAGCCTGGTCCTGGAGTGTCGCGCTGGCGACCGGCTTGGTGGTCAGCGGCGCACTGCTGACGCTGACGCCAGCGCCGGCACGAGAACCGATCGCAAAGCAATAACGCCTGTTAGAATCCGGCGTTCGTGTCGGCGCTGTGCCGCTGCGAAGCCAACCAAACCCGTTTCAAGGGAGCAAAACGCGAATGAATAAGTGGATTCCGGCTGCCATCGGTGCCGCCGTTGTGGTGGCACTGTCCGCCGGTGCTTGGTATAGCGGCGTTCGTGCCGAACAAGCGTTCACCGAGGAGCTGGCCAAGGTTAACGCCGGCCCGGCCCTGAAACTGGAAATCGGCAGCTATGACCGTGGTTGGTTCCGCTCGCATGGCACCGTCAAAGTGACTTTCTCGGATCCGTCGTTTGCCGCGGAAACGGACGGTGCACCGGTGCTGTTCGAGCAGCCGTTCACCGTCGTGCACGGACCGATTCTCTGGGACAGCGCCTTCGCGTTCCGGCCGGCCGCGTTTGGCATCAAGAGCGTGCTCGATGCCCAACCGGATTGGCCGCAGGATTTCAAAACCATACTCGCCGATGAGCGGGTACGGCTGACGGCCCATGTCGGCTTTGGTGGCGGCACCAGCACGCGCCTGCGCATCGCCGAAGGCGATCTGCAATTGTCGAACGGCACGCTGAACCTGCAGCGCGGCGACATGGTGGTGGACTACGATCCGAGCGACAAGGCGATGTCGGCCAATTTCGCGTGGCCGGGTTTCGTGTTCGCCAGCGAAATGGGCGAGCTCAAAGTTGAAGACATGGGCTTTGACTGGGCCGGTACCTATTACAGCCAGAACGTGCAGATTGGCGAAGGCAGCTATCACATCACCCGCATCAGCGCCAAACAGGGCGAGATGGAAGCGTTCGTGATGGACGCGATGAAAATTACCGGCAAGCAAAGCCTCGACAGCAGCGGCGAGAAAGTCAGCAGCGCGGTCGACATGTCGCTGGCCAAAGTCAATTTCCTCGGCCAGGAAATGGTCAAGGACGGCAGCCTGCACCTTGAGCTGAACAACCTGTCGATGGCGGCGCTGCAAAAGCTGGATCAACTGAATCAGGCCGCGATGACGCCGGAGCAAATGGAAACGGTGTTTGCCGATGTCATGGCGCTGTTCCAGCACGGCGCCGAATTGCGCATCGATCCGCTGAAAGCGGACATCCAGGGCCAGCCGTTCTCGCTGCAACTGGTTGCCAAATTGCCGCAACAGGCAGCCGACGCCCCGGCTGATCCGATGCAGCTGTTCGCGCAGGCCGAAGCCGACCTGAACATCAGCGCGTCGCCGCAGCTGATCGCTGCCTGGGCACCGGCCGAGTTCGCCGGTTTTGCCGATGAACAAGGCAAGGTTGTCGTGCAGCTGCGTCAGGGCCAGATCCTGGTCAATGGCCAGCCGTACACGCCGGGCAGTGAAGACAGCGCCTACTCCGAGGAAGACACCGAGTCGCTCGACTGGGCCGAACAGGAAGTGCTGGAAGCCGAAGCCGCCGCTTACGAAAGCGACGAAGCGATCTGAGAAACAAGGGCCCGGCGATTGCCGGGCCTTCATTTGACGTTCCGGCGCCAGTGCTGTGTCGCGGCGGCCGGCTGAGCAGGATGTCGGTATGCGTGGAACCACAAGCCGTTTGCTGCTGCTGGCTGTTCGCAGCCTGATTGTTTGCTGCGCTTTTTTGGCAACGGCCGGCAACGCCGACGAACTGGCGCAACAGCTCTATGCTGCGCACAAAGATGCCGTTTATCGCATCGAAGTGATCAGCCCCGGTACCGACAAGAAATCCTCACTCGGCACCGGTTTTGTCATCGCCCGCGACGACCTGCTGGCCAGCAACTTCCATGTGGTGGCAAACGCCGTGCACGAGCCGGAACGTTACCGGCTGGAGTGGGAAAGCGTCAGCGGCGAACGCGGCCCGCTGTCAGTGGTTGCGGTCGATGTGATTCACGATCTGGCGCTGCTCAAAGCCAACAAACCGCTCGGTCGGCCGCATGTCAGCACTACGCTGCCGCAAAAAGGCACTGCGCTGTATGCCATGGGGCATCCGCTCGGTCTCGATCTGGCAATTGTGCCCGGCAGTGCCAACGGCCTGCTCGAAAAAGCGCTGTACGACAAAATCCATTTCAGCGGCAACATCAATCCCGGCATGAGTGGCGGTCCGGCGCTCGATGCCCAGGGTCGTGTGGTCGGCATCAACGTCGCCACCGCCGGTGAAGCCGTTGGCTTTCTGGTGCCGGCGCATTTTCTCGATGCACTGGTGCAGCGTGCCAGCGAACGCGAGTTCGCCATCGCCGATGATTTGCAAAAGCGCATCACCGAACAACTGACCGCCAATCAGGATCAGTTGATGGCGGATTTTTTTGCCAAGCCGTGGCCCACCCAGCAGGTTGGCCAGTTCACGGTGCCCGGTGAAATCTCGCATCGCCTCGACTGCTGGGGCGAAACCGAACCGGCGACCGAGAAAAAACCGTATCTCGAAATCGCCACCAATTGCAGCGGTCAGGATGATGTCTACCTGTCCGAGCGTCAGCGCGCCGGCAGCGTCGCCTATCAGTATTTCTGGCTGGAGAGCGATCGGCTGAGTCCACGGGCGTTCTATCGCGAATTCCAGCAACGGCATAACAGTTTCTTCCAGTCCGATGCCGATGAAACCGATGTCGGCAATTTCGCCTGCAGCGTTAAATTCGTCGAAGTGTCCGGCCAGTCATTCAAAGCCAATGTCTGCGCCCGCCCCTACAAGCGTTACCCCGGCCTGACCGATTTCATGGTGCTGATGGCAATGACCGGTCATGATCGGCAGGCGCTGCTGTTCACCCTTGATTTGTCGTCGGTGACGCTCGACAACGGCATGAAGCTGCTGCAACAGTTTCTGGAGAATTTCCAATGGCAGCCGCGCTGATTCTGGAAATCATGACCCGCGGTCGCGGTCAGCCGCAGTACCGCCGCGTGCGCCAGTTCCCGTACCGGATCGGTCGCGGCTACGACAACGATCTGATCCTGCCGGACGACACCGTGTCTGCGCATCACGTTCAACTCGAACGCGATATCGACGGCGCCTTGCGGGTGCGCAATCTTTCGCACGAGAACGGCACCCGGCTCGGTCATCGCAAACTCGGTTACGTGCCGGAAATGCTCACGGCACCGGCGACTTTGCAACTCGGCCACACCCAGATCCGGGTGTTGACGCCGGATGTCGCGGTCGCACCGGCGCGCCGGCCGCAAGCGGTGCCGGGTTCGCTCGCACTGGTCGAACGCTTGCCGTTTGCACTGGTGCT
Organism: uncultured Kangiella sp.; assembly: GCA_946480585.1. Next base: position 5,146 of record CAMLKQ010000044.1, on the reverse strand, counting down.
GCTGATGCTGCTGTTCATCATGGAAGTGATGTTTGCGCTGCTGCACCAAGTCGAACCGCAGCCACTGAAAACCGTGCTGCTGAACAAGGCACCGGAGCTGCTCGCGCCACTGCTTACCGCAGTGGTCACCGGGTTCATCAGCCGGTTGTTGCTGCACCGTTGGCGCTTTGGATTGCAACTGACCATTGCCTGCGTCGGCTTCATTCTCGGCCAGCTCACCATCGAACTGCTGCAACGGGTCAGTTACTACTATTCCAGCAACGAGATTGCCTCGGTGCTGAACGTGGTGCTGGCGGCGACGTTGTTCACCGGTTTGTTTGCCTGGCAACTGCGCGCGTTCAGCACCCTGAGCGGCCGACGTTCCGTGATCACCGCCATTGCGATAGCCTGGCCCTTGCTGGCGCTGTTCGGCGTGCAAAGCATCGTCCGCGAACCGGATTTTCGTTCCCAACCACCGCTGCATTTGCAATTGCATGTTCAGGATGTCCGGCAACAGCCGACCCTGACGCTGGACGCGTTTCTGGCAACCAGCCGCAGCGAACTGACGGAACAGATGACGGCGGAACAAGCCGAATCTTCGACAAACTGATTTGACGGTTGGCCGAACCGCAGCCGGTTGCCTAACCGACCGCGGCGGCACCGTTTTTCTGCACAGGGAGAGCGCAATGCGCCGAGGCACTTTCATCACCCGTAGCCGCTGGTTGTTGGCCATGACGCTGACGCTGGCGGGCATGCTCGGTTGCGGTGGCAAGGACAGCGAGCCGACCGACAGTCAGGCGCCGGTCGCGATCAAGAACGATCCGAAATGGCCGGAGTATCTGGCCGAGCACAGTGCCGGCCTCATCTCGCGCAGTGATCAGATCCGGTTGCGCTTCGTCAACGATGTGGTTGGCGAAGCCGAGGTCGGCAAACCGTTTCCGGAGCTGGTGCAGATCAACCCGGCGGTCGACGCCGCGGCGGTGTTCAACAACCCGCGCGAACTGTTGCTGGTGCCGAACCAGCCGCTCGCCTCCGGCCAGCGTTACGAGATCACGCTAAAGGGCGGCAAGCTGACAGCACTGCCGCCGTCGCTCGGCGATTACCGTTTTGTTGTCGATGTGATCCCGCAAGGCGTCGACGTGCAGGTCGACAGCGTGTCGGTGGATCCGAACGACAGCCAGCAGCTGCTGGTGAAATTTCAGATCGAAACCGCCGATTTGGCCGATGCCGATGCAGTCGAACGGATGATCACCGCGCGTTATCTCGATGACCCGGTGCAGCTGCAGTGGAGCCATGCTGCCGATGGCAAGCGCCACACGCTCAGCACCGAACCGCTGCGCCGTCAGGATGCCGAAGCGGCGCTGACCCTGCGCTGGGATGCTGCCATCATCGGCGCCACCGGTGACCGCACCACCGGTGAAGTGCAGCAGGCGATTCCGGCGCGCGGCGTGTTTGGTATCAGTCGAATTGAGCCGCAGACCGGCGACACCGCGACCATACAAATCGATTTCTCGGATCTGCTCGATCGCCGCCAGCAATTGACCGGCTTGATCCAGTTGTCCAGCGGTGAGTTCAGCAGCCGGGTCGATGGCAACCGGATCACGCTGACGCCGAATGAACCGCCGTCCGGCGAGGTGACCGTCACACTCGATGCGGCGATTCGTGCTGCCGATGGCCGCACGCTCGGTCAGGAGCGCAAGCAGACCATCGCCTTTGCCACCGAACAGCCGGCGGTGCGCTTTGTCGGCAAAGGCAGCATCCTGCCCGATGCCGAACAATTATCGGTGCCGTTCGAAGCGATGAACGTCGCCTCGGTCCAGGTCACGGCGTTTCGCATTTACGACAACAACCTCGGCCAGTTTTTGCAGGTCAATCCGCTCGGCGGCAGTTATGAACTGAAGCGGGTCGGGCGCTATCTGTGGCGCAAGACCATCACGCTCGGTGCCGGTCCGATGAACCAGTGGCGCCGTTTCGCTATCGATGTTGATGATCTGATCAAGCAGGACCCGGGTGGCATGTACCGGCTCAGCCTCAGCATCAATCGCGGCAACAGTCTCTACGGATGTTCCGATGCCGATAAAGCGGTGCCGGTGCCAGCGGACCCGGTGCCAGACAACGGTGACGAATTCAGCGAAACCGATCCGTCCGGCTGGGATTACGCCGAGGATTATGAAGGCGGCTACTACTACGACAACTGGTGGCGAGACCGCAACAACCCGTGCAAGGATGCGTACTACAAACACAACGAAAACGCTAAATCGGAACGCAATCTGCTTGCGGCCAATATTGGCCTGATTGCCAAGGCCGGCACCGACGGCAAGCTGGCGCTGGTGGCGACCAACCTGCGCACGGGCGAACCGATTTCGGGTGCCGAGCTGACCCTGTTCAATTACCAGAACCAAACCATTCTGCGTGAAACCACCAACGCCAATGGCATGGTGACGGTGCAGCCGGATGTGCGGCCGTTTTACATCAAGGCCGAAAAAAATCAGCAACGCGGTTATCTGAAACTGGGTGATGGCATTGCCTTGCCGGTGTCGCATTTCGATGTCGGCGGCGTCAAGGTCGACCGCGGGATCAAAGGCAGCATCTACGGTGAACGCGGTGTCTGGCGGCCGGGCGATACCCTGCACCTGACGTTTGTCCTGCAGGACCCGCTGAACGCGATTCCGGATGGCCACCCAGCGACAATTGAGCTCATCAATCCGCAAGGCCAAACCGTGCACAGTCAGACGCTGACCAAACCGGTCGGCGATTTCTACGCGTTTGCGATCAACACCCGGGAAGACGATCAAACCGGCAACTGGCGCGCCGTGGTGAAACTCGGTGGCCGCAGTTTCGAGCGCAGCGTCAAGATCGAAACCATCATGCCGAACCGGCTCAAGATTGAGCTGGATACCGGCGACACGCTGAAGAAGGACGATAGCACCGAGCTGAAACTGTTCAGCCAATGGCTGCACGGCGCCAGCGCCGCGAATCTGCAGGCCGATGTTGCGGTCAAGCTGAAACCACGACCGACCAGCTTCAGCCGCGCTGCCGATTTCCGCTTTGATGACCCGACCCGTCGCTACAGCGGTGACGAACAACAGATCTGGGAAGGCCGGCTCGATGCCGACGGTCGTGCCCGCATCAATGCCAGCATTGTCGCCGACGAAACGGCGGCCGGTTTCCTGACCGCCGAATTCACCACCCGGGTGTTTGAGCCGGGCGGCGCGTTCAGCATTGCCAGCCAGAGCGCGGCGTTTCATCCGTACCAGCACTATGTCGGCATCAAGCTGCCGAAAGGCGACATTGCCCGCAATATGCTGCTGACCGATCAAAAACATCCGGTGCAGATCGCAACGCTCGATGCTGATGGCAAACCGGTGTCGCTGCCGGCGATCGAGGTGGCGATCTACAAACTGGAATGGCGCTGGTGGTGGGAACAAGGCGGTGATGGCCTCGCCAATTTCGCCAGCAGCCAGAGCCACACGCCGCTGCACACGGAAACCATCAGCAGTCAGGATGGCAGCGGCCAGTGGCAATTCGAAATCAAATACCCGGATTGGGGTCGCTACCTGGTGCGCGCCTGCGACCGCGATGGCGGTCATTGCGCGGCCCAGATCGTTTACATCGATTGGCCGGGCTGGGCCGGTCGCGCCAGCGAACAAAGCGGGCCCGGCGCCAATGCGTTGATGCTGGCAACCGACAAAGCGAATTATCAGGTCGGTGAAACTGCGATCCTGCAATTGCCGCCGGCAAGCCAGGGCCGCGCGCTGTTGTCGATCGAAAACGGCAGCAGCATTCTGTCGCAGCAATGGCTGCAACTGGACGGCAAGCGCGAGACGGTCGAGATCCCGATCACCGGCAACATGGCGCCGAACGTCTACGTCAGCGTCACGCTGTTGCAGCCGCACGAGAACAAGGCCAACGACCGGCCGATCCGCTTGTATGGAGTCGTGCCGCTCCTGGTCAGCGATCCGGCCACGCATCTGAAACCGGAGCTGACGGTTGCCGATGAAGTGCGGCCGGAAACCACGATGACGGTGGCGGTGCGCGAAGCGAGCGGCAAAGCGATGACCTATACCCTCGCCGTGGTCGATGAAGGCCTGCTCGGTCTCACCAATTACAAGACGCCGAACCTGCACGGTGAGTTCTACCAGCGGGAAGCGCTCGGGGTGAAAACCTGGGACATGTTCGACGAGGTCATCGGCGCTTACGGTGGCGCGCTCGAACGCTTGCTCGCACTCGGCGGTTCCGACGGTGCGCTCAACAATGATGCCAACAAAGAACGCAAACGCTTCCCGCCCGTGGTGCGGTTCATCGGCCCGTTTGCGCTCGAGGCCGGCAAGAGCGGCAGCCATGAAATTCGTTTGCCGCCGTATGTTGGCGCGGTCCGCGTGATGGTGGTCGCCGGTCAGCAAGGCGCCTACGGCAGCAGTGAAAAATCGGTGACGGTGCGGCAACCGGTGATGGTGCAAACCACGTTGCCGCGCGTGCTTGGCCCGGGTGAAGAGCTGCAGATGCCGGTGTCGGTGTTTGTGCTCGACAACGCGATCAAAACGGTCGAGTTGAGTGCCAAAGTCGAGGCACCGCTCAGCATCGTCGGTGCCGACAAGCAGACGCTCAGCTTTGATCGCACCGGTGACAAACTCGGCTTCATCCGGCTGAAAGTCGGCGACCGGCTCGGCAAGACGCGGGTCACGGTCAGCGCCAAAGCTGGCAAGGAAAGCGCCGAGCAGCGCATCGACATCGAGGTGCGGGCGCCGAATCCGGCCAGCAATGTCGTGCAGAAAAAGATCCTGCAACCGGGCGAAAGCTGGGACACGACGCTGAGCCCGCACGGCCTTGCCGGCAGCAATGTCGCGACGCTGGAAGCCTCGGTGGTGCCGGCGCTGAACCTGAGCGATCGCCTGCAATACCTGATGCAGTATCCGCACGGCTGTGTCGAACAAACGACCTCGGCGGCGTTCCCGCAGATCTACCTGAACAAGCTGCTGAAACTGCAGCCGGGCGAGCAGCAGCGGGTGCAGCAGAACGTCAGCGCTGGTATCGAGCGCTTGCGGCAATACCAGCAGAGCGGCGGCGGTTTTGGTTACTGGCCGGGCGCCAATGACTGGAACAGCTGGAGCACGTCCTACGTTGGCCACTTCCTGCTGGAAGCGCAAAAAGCCGGCTACAGCGTGCC
>CAMLKQ010000043.1 GCA_946480585.1 uncultured Kangiella sp. | reverse complement strand
TTCTGCAGCGGCAATGCCAGCACGCCCAATTTTGCCGGCACGGTGAGTCTCAACCACGACATGCTGGACAGCGCAATCGAAGGCAACTTTTCGGCGAGCAACGTCAGCTTGACGGCCGGCAGTTACAGCGGCAATGGTCAATTCAGCGAAGTGGGTCGCTTCAGCCTGACAACGGCCGGCAGCTACCTCGGCGAAAGCTTGCCCAGCAGCACGAGTGCGGCGATTGGCCGCATCGTGCCGGATCACTACGAACTGGCAGTCAGCGGCTACGACGCCCATTGCACGGCTGGCGATGATTTCAGTTACGCCGGCCTGAAAGACAGCCACGCCGGTGAATCCTTTACCGTCGCCATGGCCGTCAATGCCGTCAACGCCGGCGGCGTCATCACCCGCAACTACCAAGGCAGCTATGCCAGATTGCAGAACAGCGCAGTCAGCTTTGTTGATCGCAATGCCGGCGCGGATGCCACAGACGGCGAATTCGTCAACGACGGTCATCAACTGGAATTCGTGGAGGGCGTCGGTACACCGAGGCTGATTGCCACTGGCGCAACAGGTGCCGTGCCGGCCTACTATCAATTCCTGAGCGCGCGCGCGCCCTACACGGTTGCGCTGCGACTCGACGTCAGTGACAGCGACAGCATCAGCGGCAGCTCGCCGGAACAAGGCCCCATCGAATTCCGTCTGGGTCGGCTCGCCGTCGACAATGCTTACGGCCCGGAACAATTGCCGTTGCCGATTCCATTGCGGGCCGAGTATTTTGACGGCAGCCGCTGGCGTCGCAACGCCGCCGACTCCTGCAGTGAATACATTCGCACCGCCGTCAGCCGCGATCAGTTTACCGGCACCCTGACCGATGCCATGACCCCGGTCGAAAACCCGGTCGTCGCCACCAGTTTGCAAAGTGGTCTGAGTCAAACCAGCGCACCGCTGCGCATCAGTGCGCCGGGCTTGAATCAGTACGGCAGTTTGCGCGTGCAACTGAACGTACCGAGCTGGTTGCAGTTTGACTGGAATGGCGATGGCAGTGTCGATATGCCAACGGCAACCGCGACGTTCGGCCGCTACCGTGGCTCGGATCGAGTGATTTTCTGGCGCGAACAAATTCCGGCCAAACCTTGAAGGAACACGTTGTTTAACATCAACGGATCCGCAGCAAACAGGACGTGAACATGGCTTTGCCCGCATGGTCAGAAAAACTCGCAAGCCGGTGGCTGCCCTGCGCCGTCACGTTTGTACTCATCCTCACATTGCAGGCCTGCAGCGACAGCCCCGCCACACCCGAAAGCGCCGACACCAAGGCAGCAACGTCATTGACGAGCGGCGTGTCGCTCACCGCGATTGGACCGACGGAAGGCGAGCTGCACATTCTCGCATGGCCCGGTTACATCGAGCGCGGTGACAACGACGCCAATACAGACTGGGTAAGCGGTTATGAATTGAGTACCGGTTGCCTCGTCCGAGTCACCACGGCAGGCTCGTCCGATGAAATGGTGTCGCTGATGAATCGGCACCGGTTTGATTTGGTAACAGCTTCTGGCGATGCCAGTCTGCGGCTGATCGCCAGCAAGAAAGTGCAACCGATCAACATTCAGTTGCTGCCTTCCTACAAGCATATCGATCCGCGTTTGCAGCACGCGCCCTGGCACAAAGTGGATGGCCAGCATTACGGCGTCCCCTATCAGTGGGGCCCAAACGTGTTGATGTTCAACAGCGCCGTCTTTACCAGCGCACCAACCAGTTGGTCGGTTGTGTTTGACGAACAAACCTTGCCCGATGGTCTATCCAACAAAGGCCGCATTCAGGCTTTCGACAGTCCGATACACATTGCCGATGCTGCACTCTATTTGATGCACAAACAGCCGGCACTCGGCATTCGGGATCCTTACGAGCTGACCGAAAAACAGTATCAGGCAACGCTGCAATTGCTGCGGCAACAGAAGCGCTTGGTGCATCGCTACTGGCATGATGCCTTGCTGCAAATCCAGGATTTTCGTCAAGAAGGTGTGGTCGCTTCCGGTTCGTGGCCGTTTCAGGTCAACGCCCTGAAAGCTGCTGGCGCACCGATCGCGGCAGTGGTCCCGCAGGAAGGCGCAACCGGTTGGGCGGACAGCACCATGCTGCATGCGGAAGCGCAGCATCCCAACTGCGCCTACCTGTGGCTGGAATGGTCGCTGAATCCGGCGGTGCAGGCCGATGTCGCCAACTGGTTTGGCTCGCTGCCGGCAGTACCTGCGGCCTGTGACAACACGACCCGACTTGGGCAGGCAGGCTGTACCCGCAACGGCTATGCGCTGTTTGATCAGCTGCGATTCTGGAAAACGCCGGTCACGGCCTGCGCCACGCAACAGGGCAATTGCGTACCGTACTCACGCTGGAGCAGCGATTACACCGCCATCATGAGTGGGCGCTGAGCACAGAAATAATGCTACCGGATTGCTGCACGGCAATCGGCATGACACGGCATAATCGCTCCGCTGAACCAAACAAAAAGGCCGCTTGCGGCCTTTTTGCTTTTTGCAGAATGCTGTCGTGATGATGACGGCGACAAACGATCACAAGTGGCCGTTTGCCGCCATCGCGATCAAAACGCCATGCGCACGTAAATGGCGGTGGTTTCCACATCGCCTTCGGTCAGGCTCAAGCCTGCCGAAAACTGATTGTTGAAATGCCAGGCGCCGTACACATTGACCAGCATGTCGATATCGTAAGCATCTTCGTAGCTGGCGCCTGCGCCGAGCTCAAGGTTGTCGTTCAACATCGAACGGATACCGGCCGTCAGCAGCAGACCGCTGTCGTCGTCATCCACGCCGAAACGGTTGCTCAAGTCATAGCTGACAATACCGGCGCCGAAATTCAGATCGGTGCGGGTGCTGAGTGGCATTTTGTAGGCCGCACCGACAGCGAAGCGGTCCAGGTCAACGCCACGATCATCGACGTTGGCGTATTGGGCGAAAGCAAAGAACTCCTTGTTCAGATCGATGCTTCCGGCAACGCCAAAACCATCGAGATCAGCGTCGCTGTCTTCCAATTCCGCATCCTGCCACTGGCCTTGGACATAGGTGTACTGCGGGCCGGCGGCCAGGGTGGCCGAGCTGGCGGCCAATACCGCCGTGGCAAGCAACAATTTTTTCATCAGTGAGCTCCGTGTTATTGCAAGACCTCTGCTAAAGAGGCGTCTTATTGTCTTGTGCCAGGCTGAATTGCAGCTGAATCCAGCCCGGCGACAAGGTCAAATGCAAATGATCAGATTGATGCCATCAATTCGTTGGCACAGCGGCGCTGAAATCCACCGTCGTGGTCGCACCGGCCGCGACATCGATGTTCTGGGTGCCGAAGAAGTCGAGGGCCTCGTCGGCCTCCGGCGTATCCAGCGCGGCATCGCAGGTGTAGCTGACGGTGTAATCGCCCGCCAACAGGAAGCCGATGCTGTAAACATAGGCGCCCTGCTCATCGACGCTGACCAATCCCGAAGCCAACGGTTCAGCCGCGGCGCCATCGACATCATCGACCACGGCATTGTCGCCGCTGAAAAGGTAAACCGCCCCCAGTGCCGTGCCCTCGCACTGGCCGGCAATCACCGCCGAGTCGATACTGCCGGAAACACTGCCGACTTCAACATTGTTCACCATCCGCAGCGACGGCTTCAGAAAGTAACCCGGCTGGCCGTTCGGCTTGACCACCGACTTGCGCAGATCAAAATCGATGGTGTAATTGGCGACACTGCCTTGCGGCACAACAAAGCCGCTGTTCAACTTCAACCCCGTTTCCGAGCCGCTCGGCACATACAGCTCATGCTGGCTGCCGAGAATTTCAATGTAGGAATCCACTACATTGTCGAACTCGGCCGACACCAACAAACGCAACCATTGGTATTCGCCGGCTGGTAATTCGTAATCGCTGATCAGCGCCGCAGCGTTGCCGCCTTGCAGCGCCAGCAGATCGATGTCTTTCGGGCTGGCGAAGGTAATCACTTCGGCGTTGCCGCTGGCCGGTTTGACTTCAATACCGGTGAAGCGCACGACCACTTTGTCGGCTTCATCGACCGGGGCATCGGTAACGCCAATTCCCAGTTTGCCGAGAGCGAGGTCATCGCTGTCGCCATTGCCGCAGGCGGCCAATACAGCAACGGCCGCGACCGTCATCAACACCTTGTACATTTTCATGGTGGCTCTCCTCATGCTTTGTTTTAACAACAGCCGCCTTGTTGTTGCGGCTTGTGCGCTGAGCGGAGCCACCAGTTTTGCTGGGGATTCACTCAGCGCGGTACAGAAACATTCCTCACTGCGCTGGCATCGGCGGTCAGACCATCGCTGACCGTGATCGCCGCTGCCGCGCGAACGGCCTTGGCGCGGGCCTCGGCCAGCGACTCGGCGCGGGCCAGCGTCACGCCCATGCGGCGCTTGCCTTGTACGGCCGGCTTGCCGAACAAGCGCAGCTGGGTGTCCGGTTCAGCCAGCGCCGCATCGACGCCATGGAAACGCAGCTGTTCGCTGCTGCCTTCGATCAGCAGCGCGCACGACGCCGACGGGCCGTACTGCCGGATCAGCGGGATCGGCAAGCCCAGAATGGCGCGGGCATGCAGGGCAAACTCCGACAGCTCCTGCGCTATCAACGTCACCAAACCGGTATCGTGCGGGCGCGGGCTGACTTCACTGAAAATGGCCTGATCGCCTTTGATGAAAAGCTCCACGCCAAAAATGCCGTAACCACCGAGAGCATCCGTAACGGTGCGGGCAATGTGTTCGCTTTGCGCCAGCGCGGCCGGCGACATCGGCTGCGGCTGCCATGACTCACGGTAATCACCGTCAATCTGGATATGCCCAATGGGCGCGCAGAACTGTGTACCCTGCCGGCTGCGCACGGTCAGCAAGGTGATTTCGTAGTCGAAGTCGACAAAACCTTCGACAATGACCCGGCCTTTACCAGCCCGGCCGCCTTCTTGGGCATACTGCCACGAATGCGCAATATCAGCCGTGCTGCGGATCACGCTTTGGCCTTTGCCCGAACTGCTCATGATGGGTTTGACCACGCAGGGCATACCAATTTCTTGCACCGCCGCCTGAAAACTTTCGAACGTATCGGCGAAACGGTAGCGCGAAGTCGGCAGTGACAATTCTTCGGCGGCCAGTCGCCGAATACCCTCACGATTCATGGTGAGTTTGGCTGCGCGTGCCGTCGGTACCACGGTGAAACCTTCCTGCTCCAGCTCGACCAGCATGTCGGTTGCGATCGCTTCGATCTCCGGCACGATCAGATGCGGGGATTCGCGGCTAATCACTTCTCGCAAAGCAGCTCCATCCAGCATGTTAATCACATGATGACGATGCGCCACTTGCATCGCCGGTGCATTCGGGTAGCGATCCACAACGATCACTTCGCAACCGAAACGTTGCAACTCGATCACCACTTCTTTACCAAGTTCGCCGCCGCCCAGCATCAGCACGCGGGTCGCGGTTGTTGTCAGTGGTGTGCCGATAGCCGTCATCATCAAATCCTCAGCCGCCAACAGAAACGGGCGGCAATTCAGTGTGGTAAATGTGCAGGCGGATGCAGCACCAACAGATGCTGTGCTTCACCCGGTAACAGCGGCGTGCCCTCGCCTTTTGCCCAAGCGTCGTGGCCGGCCAAATAAAACGGTGACAACGGATGGCCACTCTGGCCGCCCGGCATATGAAAAATGCCGCGGCTCTCGTGGCCGGGCGACACAATCAAACGCTCGGAAGCACCAAAGGTAGGCGCTTGCACCCGCGGCATGTTGGCGTCGCCAGGCAACGGCTCTGCTGGTGCATTCAGATATTTTCCGAGCAACGGAACAAACCGGCTCAACGGGTGTTGAATCGCAGCGCGATTTTTTTGGCCCCAATTCTGGCCATGCAGGTCATCGCCGTTTGCGGTCAAGCCGTGCAACAAGGCATCGAGCACCGCCAACTCGAATTCACGCCAGCTGGCATAACCGTTTGGCAACAAATGTGCGGGCTGCTGTTGCAACACCGGCCAGACCACCGCCTCCCAATGATTTGACAGCACCGACGGCCGGGTGTCCGGATCGACTTCATACAGCGGATGTAACCAGGCCCGATACAGTGCATCACGCAACAGAAACCGGAAGCCGCGCACCAATCGGTAATCGACGCTGTCGATGGTGGCCCGGCCCTGCCAGTTGCTGATCAGCGCCCGTGCCTCAGCACGCAGCGGCTGCTCCGCAATGGCATTTTCATCAAGCAACGCGAGCAGGTGTTGCTGCCAACGATTGAGCACCGGTGCGCGATCATCCAGCGCCACGTTGAGCAAATCGGTTTCGCTGAACTGTTCACGTGCAAACAAGCCGGCGCGGATCTGCCGTGCCCGCGCGCCAAAGTCGTACCCGCCATCACCGAGCACGGCCAGCGCCTCGCCGCTGACCACGCGTGCGTTGGCGGTCCAGATGCGACCATCCGCCGGGTTCAGCACTTCCGGGTATTCGTCGGCGTCGCGATAGCCATCCCAGCGATGCTCGCCGGATGCCCAGGACACCGGTTCGGCGCCGTCGTAACCGACGCGACGTGGAATGGCGCCGATGATCGTCCAGCCGATACTGCCTTCGCGATCAGCGACTACAAAGTTCTGCGACGGTACCCGGGTTTTCTTGGCCAGATTGAGCGCCTGCAATACGTTGTCGCTGCGTTCGATATCGAGCAAACCGAGGTTGATCGCCTGCGCCGGCTCATGGGCGACCCAGCGAAACACGTAGCGTTTGCCGTCCGCGTCCGTATGAATCACCGGCCCCCAACGTGTTTCTTCAATCAACACGGTTTCAGCGGGCTCGCCTTTAATGGCGATGGTTTCTTCCACCACCATCAGCGGCTGAATGCCGTCCGGCGTTTGGTAGCGCCCGATCTCCGGCTGCTCGAGCACAATCACGTCGCTGTAATCACCGTAGCTGTTGGTGAAGCCCCAGGCGACCCGGCCATTGCTGCCGACGATCAGCATTGGCGCGCCCGGCAAGCTGACGCCGACCACGTCCTGCGGGTTTTCGCTTTCACCGTACTGCAGCCGGGTGCGAAACCAGATGTTCGGTACCTGCAAACCGAGGTGCATGTCGTTGGCAAGCATGGCGGCGCCGGTGCTGCTGTGACTGCCGGCAACGGCCCAGTTGTTGCTGCCGGGAAAAACCGCATCGGGCTGCTGGCTGTCCCAAATCGGTGCTGACAACCGCGGCTGCCAGCTCGCCAGCGCATCGGCCGACGGGATTGCCGCGGCGGCCAACGCATCGCCAAACAACGGAGCATCCCATTCGCTGCCGGGCGCGCGCAGAAAGCGATACAGCGCCGGCGGCAGCATCTGGCGCGCGCGCTGGCGGGTCAGCTCAGCGCTGCCGTCGGACGCCTGCAGGGTCAGGTACATGGCATAGGCGGTCAGCAAGGTGTCAGCCGGCTGCCACGGCTCCGGTTCGACACCCAGCAGAAAATATTCGAACGGCTTTTCTGCCAGCGCCGCCAAGCCGGCGTTTACACCCTCGACATAGGCCAGCAGCAATGTTTGTTCGGTAGGCGTCAAGTGGCTGAGGATCTGTTCGGCGCGGTGACGGAAGCGGTGTACGCGGACACCTCGGTCGGTCGCCAGCGCCGCCTTGCCAACCAGCGCCGACAATTCGCCGGCTGCGCGGCGGCGCAGCAAATCCATCTGGAAGTAGCGTTCTTGGGCGTGAACAAAACCGAGCGCCCGGGAGACATCAATCCGATCGCGCCCGCGCACAGTTGCGGTACCCAGCGCGTCGCGGCTGATGCTGACCTCCGCCGCAAGGCCGGTCATCGGCATCCGGCCATCGAGCTGCGGCAGACTGGCTTCCAGCTGCCAATAGCCCCATAACCCAACCAGGCCGGCCACTACGGCGAGCACCGCGGCCGTGGCGGCGCCGATGCGAAACCATCGCTTCATCGTTGTCTTGGCTGATCTGTCGTTGCAAAGGTGAACAGGATAACAATCCGGCCGGTCGCTGCGCAGAGTCGGCAGCGTCAGCGCCGACAAAATTTCGCCGCCGAACGGGCAAAAAAAAACCGCACCGTGTTGCCGGTGCGGTTTGCTCGCCCAAGGAGAGCGCCGATGGCGCGGATCAGGTCGGCGTAGCGATAGTGCCATTGCAAATGGGTTGAAATGCCACCAAGGCATCGCGGGCCCCCGCGCTGCCAAGGCCATGGGTCGGAAACAGCGTCTCAAACCGGCCCAGCTCGTTATGCAGCGCCAGATAATTCAGCGCCACGGTTTCGACCAGCAGGTTGACGTTGTTGGCCGCCGGGCTGGACGAGGTTTCGACGTCGCCGCTGTCACGGTAGTGACCGATCTGTTGGCTCATCGCCTGCGCGTCCGGCGTCGCTCCTATAGGTTGCGGCCGGCCATTCGGGTTGTAGACCAGGAAGAACGACGCTGCCGTCGACTGGTTGTCGCCGGTCCACTGACCTTTGCCACGGCCTTCCACCGACATGTCGAGTGCGCCATTGGACGACAGCGAGCCGTCGCTGAACACATACAGCATCAGCGGCACACCAACCCGGTGCGCGTATTCCAGACAGGCGCCCATGCAAACGCCAGCGCGGAAATCGCGGCGCTCGCCGGTTGCCCGCTCACCGGTGTGGTAATCGAAACCACCCATGGTAATGGTGCCGGCACCGGCAAAGCCGTTGACCACCAGCTTCATGATCGCAGCGGTCTTGCGCAGCTCGCCATCGTTGGCAAATTCGGTCGTATCAAAAATGCCGCCATTGATGACCGTATCCTGCACCGGGTCGAGTGTCGCCGGGTTACCGAAGCGCTCGGCCAAATCAGCACTCTTGAGGTAGCCGCAACGCACCAGATCCTTGACCACCGCATCGGTCATTTCGGCACCGGTTCCCGGCATACCGGTACTCACCTGGCCCATCTTGCGGGCACTGATGCGGTAGATGGACTCCATCACGGCCACGGCATCTTCCTGACTGAGCAGGCTGGTCAAGTCGCCAACATCGACCAAGCTGGTGACATCGCTGGGGCGATCCACCTTGGTCGGCCGCTTGGACGGATCGATCATCGCGAACGGCGCCATCGAGTTACCGCCCGACTCCGAGCTCTGCGAGCCGATCAAGGTCAGCAACGAACCGTCAGCGCCGATCTTGTTGATCGCGTACATCGGGTTGTGCGGGTTGTTGCCGGTATCGTTCTCCGAGCGGGCCGCAATGACCGCACCATTGGTGAGCGCCATGGCTTCCGCGCTCATGGTGGTCATCATGCCGCGCAAAAACGCGCTGTCGGTGTGGAACAACAGGCCCAACCGATCATCGATGTGATCGGCATTGGTCGTCGCATCCACCACCGGCGGGATCATGTCACCGGGCAAGCCCAGTTTGCTGTAGCCAGCCGTGGACAGAAAATCGCGCTGACCACCTTGCTTGCCGACCAGGACATTCGAGCCCGCGATGTTCGCGCCGCCTGCCAAGTCAAAGCAAATGAACGGAACTTTGCCGGCGCCTTGCGTTGCAATGCCGCACTCATCAAGCAAGGGCAGCAAATCCGGCGACAACGCATACGCGGCTCGCGGATTGGCAAACAGGCTGAACAACGTGGTGCCCATCACGGCGGCACCACCGGTCAGCAAGCCCTGACGAATGAAATCACGACGTGTTTTCGGCAACGGATGATCCGGGAACAACAACGGTGCATCCGGATGCAGATTGCGCTGCTGCTTCAGATTACGAATACGTTTGGTCATGGTGGCGCTCCCGTTACTGCACCAGCATCGCCGCGTTACCAATCGCGGCAGCGCAGACGGCTTTGACTATGGTTTGGGTGCGCGTTGCTGTCGCACCACCACTGCTCACCAAGGTGGTGATCAGACTATCCAACTCGGCACGGACATCGGCATTGCTGGGCTGGGTGCTGAGACCGCTGGCCAGAATGCGATTGAGCAGCGGGTCCAGGATCTGCGCCCGACCGCCGACCGTAAACGCCGATGCCGGGGTTGCGCTGAAATTGAAGCCCGGGAAGTAGCTCGCCCGACGGCTGCTGTCGTCCACCAACGCATTGCAGTATTCGATCGACAGCTGGGTGATTGCCATTTGCTGCGCCGAATTGAATGCCGTGATGGTTTCCACGCTCGGCATCGCTTGCCGGATCTCGGTGAACAGCGCCGCGACATCCGCATTGGTAGCCGGAATGGTCGTGATCTCCGACAAGCTGGCGTTAATTTCGTCAAAGGTACGGACACCGATCACCGGCTCCGGCTCACCATCGGCCGGCGTGGACGGCGGCGGCGGATCCGCCTCGACATAGGACTTGCTGCGAGCGCCAATTTGCTCGAATGCCAGGAAGAACTCGTCGTTGCTCGGGCCTTTCTCCAAGCCAATTACGGTACCGAGCGGCGACAGGTCCTGCCGTTCGCCCGCCAGCGTCGTGTCGAGTTTGGCGAAGCTTTGGCCCACATCGGCCTCACGTCCGTTGATGCCAATGCGAATGCCACGCAGCGGAATACCACTGATGTTTGCGGCACTGTTCAGACTGACGAAGAACGGATCTTTGAACAGATAACCGTAGCTGTCGTAACGCGCGACCTCGTAGGCGATATAGCACTGCTGGGTCGTGCCGATGAAGCAGTCAGGGTTATCGAGCAGATGCGAAATACCGAACAGCAGGTAGTAGCGCTCACCAACCCCGACACTGAAGTTCTGGGCAATCTGTGACTCGTTCAAGGCCCGATCATGCACGGCCACCAGTTTGACAATACCCGCCCACGGCCGGTCGCTCGACACTTCATTACCGATCACGAAGGCGAAGGTGTCATCCCAGTCATTGAGGTTACCCACTTCGGTATTGTCAGCATCTTCGGTGTATTCGCCGTTGACATAGATGCGACGACCGCGCACCGGGTCGTAGGTGATGACCACATGCTGCAGCGCTGCCTGCAGACGTTCGTCGGCATCGGCCGTCGACAACGCCGGGTTACCATCGGCGCCGGTATTGCTGTGGCGCATCAGGAAATCGTAGTTGTACAGGGTCTGACCGAGCGTGAAGTTGCTGGCTTCGGTACCGCCCGAATAACTGACGATCCGAGCTGGGCCATCCTGGGTCACGTTGGCCGGGATCACCCACGCTTCGATGGAGTATTCACCGGAGGACTTGATCCGATCGTGATACTTCTTCGAGCTCAATGTGGTCGCTTGGGCTTTACCACCAGCGAACTGCAAACCCCAACCACCGACCCACTCAACGTTACCGCTGAGCGCCAGATGCGCGGACGGTTCTACGCCGCTGGTGTCAAAGGCGGTGGCGCCCGTTCCTGTTTTGAATTCATACAGGCCGACCACATTGGCCTCATAGCGACCGCCACTGCTGGCGACCAGACCATCGATCAGGCGCAACGACCGCGAGATCACCAGCGACGGGTCTACCGAAGTTGGCGGAATGCCATTGATAAAGGCCTGAATGGCGGCTTCCATCTCATTGGCGTTGTTGGTGCAGTTATCCCAACAGTTGTGCGA
>CAMLKQ010000042.1 GCA_946480585.1 uncultured Kangiella sp. | reverse complement strand
ATCATGCGCCACCATGCCGTCATCATTGTTCCTTTGCCGGGTCAGCCGTTGCCCCGGCGAATTATGGCCTGTGTGGGCGGCGGAGTCGGCCGCACTCTAGCACGGCCGACCCGCGTTGCTGCGACGCGCGGTAATTTGAACCGCGTCGTCGCTATTTCAGAATGACCATGTAACTGGTGTCGTCACGCACGATGTTCAGCGGCAAGACCCGTTGACCGTCGGCCAGTTCTTTCAGCGTGTCCAGATCGTCGATGCGGTAACGGCCGATGCCAATGATGCGATCGCCGGCGCCAAGGCCGAATGCGGCCGCGCGCGAGCGCCGGTTGACCTCCAGAATCTCGACGCCGGCCGGCTCACCGCGTTGCAGGTGATTGCGCAGCTGCACACCGTCCAGCAGCGGGTGGATCTTGCCGCCGTCCAGACGCGCAGTTTGTTGGCTCGACAGCCGCGCTTGTACCGTCAGGCGGCGGTTGTCGCGCAGCAGTTCCAGCGTGACATTGCTGTCAGCCGGCAACAGACCCAGTTGATTGAAGAGATCGGCGCGGTTGCGCACCGGTTTGCCGTTCAGCGCGGTGATGATGTCGTACGGCTTGATGCCGGCTTTGTCGGCCGGCGAGCGGTCGCTGACTTCGGTGACAATCACGCCGTTGTGCTGGTTGATGCCAAGTGCTTCGGCCAATTCCCGGTTCATGTCGTTGCCGCTGAAACCGAGCGCGCCGCGGCGCACTTCGCCGTGCTGTACCAGCTGCTGCTGAATGCTGGCCGCGAGGTTGATCGGAATGGCAAATCCGATGCCGATATTGCCGCTGCCGCCGGGCGAGACAATGGCGGTGTTGATGCCGACCAGCTCACCGCGCAGGTTCACCAGCGCGCCGCCGGAGTTGCCGGGGTTGATCGCGGCGTCGGTCTGAATGAAGTTTTCGTATTGTTCGATGCCCAGTCCCTGCCGGCCAAGGCCGCTGACAATGCCGCTGGTGACGGTATGGCCAAGGCTGAACGGGTTGCCGATGGCCACGACAAAATCACCGACGCGCAGTTTGTCGGAGTCGGCGAGCGGTGCGGCAGTCAGGTTGCGAGCCTCGACTTTCAGCACGGCGACGTCGGTGTCATCGTCGCTGCCGACCAGCGTCGCTTTCAGTTCGCGGCCATCAAACAGGGTGACGGTGATTTCATCGGCATTGGCGATGACGTGGTGATTGGTCAGCACATAACCGCGCTGGCTGTCGACGATGACGCCGGAACCAAGGCTGCTGACTTTGCGTGGCGGCCGTTTGTACAGGCGACCGAAAAACGGATCGCGCAGCACCGGGCTTTCAATGGTGGCGCTGGTCGAGATGTTGACCACGGCCGGGCTGATTTTTTCCAGCATCGGCGCCAGACTCGGCAGCGCTTGGCCATCGACGGCAGCGGGCAAAGCGGCGGCCGATAGCGGGCCGGTCGGGATAGTCAGGGTAGCGAGTGCCGCCAACGTGATGGCAAGCAAGCGGGTGCCGCGCATGCGATCTCCTTGAGCAGTCAAAACGAGGCCGTGGCGCGGAGCCAAAAAGGGCGGGAACCGGCCAGAAAAACGGCGAACGGCACCGAAGTGCCGTTCGCGTCAGATGGGGGCGCCGCGCAAAGGTTCAAGTCGCGAAGGCGTTTGCTTGGAGACGCCAATGGTTATTGGCGAATTTCGCTCAACGCCTGGGCGGTGAGAGCTACCCGCCGGTTCAGGCGTACGAGTGCTCGTCGTAATGGCCGCTGCGTCGGATAGCCGGGTAATCTTTCGGTGCTTCCAGCACGCCGTAATCCGGTAGCGGGCAGGCCGCTGCCGAGGCCAGTGCCGGACCGCCGCGACCGCTCCAGCCGCCTACCAGTCGTGCCGACCACTCCGGGGTTGCGTCTGCTTCCGGCGCCCGATCGGTGATGCGACGCGCAGGGGTGACGGTGACCATACGTGGCGCCGGCGCACTCGCGGCCGTTGTGCTGAACGCGGCCGTAGCGGGTTCGGGGTGGACCAGTTGTTGGGCGCTGCTGCGCAGTTTGCGCTGCAACTCGTCATACGCGTTCGAGACTTGGCGCAATTCGGTTTGGACGTCGCTGACAAACCGGCTGGTTTCGCGCTGCTGCCGGTCGAGTTCACTTTGCTTGGCATCCAGCTGCCGCTGCAGTCGGTGCAGGGCGCGACCATTCGGTGATGTGCGCCGACCGAGCAGGAAACCAGCAATCCCCATGACAACCATCATTACCAACAACAGACGCAGGTCCATGATCCACCTCGCTTTGAACGTCAGCGCACTCCGTACGCTTCTGTAGCCAGTATAGAAAACGAAGCTGAACTTTTCGTGACCGAAAACCGGTCAATCACTGTGCTGGGCGAGCGCTTTGTGCTGTGCGAAAATCGCCATCCCTGTTGTCAGCCAAACGCCCACCGTGACCGCTCCTGCCGAAACTTTGCATCTGATCGATGGCCCGACCGGGCCGCTGGAACTGCGCTTGCTGCCCGCCGAAGGCGAACCGCGCCGGATCGCGGTGGTCTGCCATCCGCATCCCTTGCACGGCGGTACGATGGACAACAAGGTGGTCTATACCTTGACTCGGACGCTGGCGGCGCGTGGTGCCATGACGGTGCGGTTCAATTTTCGCGGGGTCGGCAAAAGCGCGGGCGTGTTCGATCACGGCAACGGCGAGCAAGCCGATTTGGATGCCGTGGTGGCTTGGCTCCGGGCGCAACCACAGGCGGCTGGCTTGCCGCTGTGGCTGGCGGGGTTTTCGTTCGGCTCGTTTGTCGCGGCGATCAGTGCCAACCGAGTTCACGCCGAGCAATTGATCAGCATCGCGCCGCCGGTGCAGCGTTTTGATTTTGATCGCCATCCGTTGCCGACTTGTCCGTGGCTGTTGGTGATGGGCGACGCTGACGAAGTGGTCGCGCCGCAAGCGGTGTTTGACTGGGCCACCGGTTTGCCCGGCAATGCCCGGATGATCCGCATGGCCGGTGCCGGCCATTTCTTCCACGGCCGGCTGGTCGAATTGCGCGAACAGTTGGAAGCCGCGCTGCCGGCCTGATCTTTCTTCACAACGGATGCCTTTCGTACCATGGCCCAGACGCCTGTTTTGCAGCGCTACCGCGATGATCTCCAACACGGCCGGCGCCGCCCCGATGCGGCACAAGAAAAAGCGGTGCAGGCGCTGTCGCTGCTGCAGCGCGAGCTGCTGGGACAGACGCGCGATCGCTCGTGGCTGAGCCGCTTGCTCGGCGGCAAGTCGGCGCCGGTGCGCGGCCTGTACATGTGGGGCGGTGTCGGCCGCGGCAAAACCTATTTGATGGATCTGTTTTTCGACAGCCTGCCGTTTGCCGAAAAACAGCGGCTGCATTTCCACCGCTTCATGCACTGGCTGCATGCCGAGCTGAAGCGGCGCAAAGGCGCAGCCAACCCGCTGTCGGCGATCGGCGCCGAACTCGCCGGCAACACCCGGGTGCTCTGCTTTGACGAGTTCTTCGTCACCGACATTGGCGACGCAATGCTGCTCGCCGGTTTGCTTGAGGCCATGTTTGCCAACGGCATGACCTTGGTTGCGACCTCGAACATCCCGCCGCAGAAGCTGTATGAAAACGGCCTCGCCCGCGACAACTTCCTGCCGGCGATTGCCTTGCTGGAGCAACACTGCACGGTGCTCAATGTCGACGGCGGCACCGACTACCGGCTACGCGATTTGCAGCAGCACGGGGTTTATCTCAGCCCGGACGATGCCACCGCCGAGCAGGTGCTCAGCCAGCGCTTCGCCAGCTTGTGTGGTCATGAGCACCAGACCGAGCCGCTGACCGTCAACGATCGCGCTATTCACGTCCGCCGCTGGGGCGATGGCGTCGCCTGGTTCGATTTCGCCGCCCTCTGCGAAAGCGCCCGGGCGCAGGCCGATTACATCGAACTGGCCCGGATTTTCCCGAACGTGCTGGTGTCTGGGGTGCCGCAGCTGGATGGCTCACGCGATGACGCCGCCCGTCGGTTCATTTCGCTGGTCGACGAGTTCTACGAGCGCAAGGTCAAGCTGACCCTGGCGGTCGCCGTGCCGCTGGCTGAGTTGTATCGCGGCGAACGCCTGGCGTTTCCGTTTGAGCGGACCCGCTCGCGGCTGCAGGAAATGCAAACAGCCGCCTATCTCGGTGCGGCGCACCTGCCTTAAGCCCTCGCGAGCTAAAGGATTTTTCTCCCCCGCATTCGCCGGACCGGAACGCTCTTGCTAGAATCCTTTGAAGCCCATCGTCAGAGACAGGCGTTCCGGAGCGCCGACCTGCCATGAAGAAAGCCGTGCGACTGTTGTTCACGCTACCCTGCCTGCTGGCGGGGATGGCCGTGATTGCCGCCGAAGAGGACTATCAGCGGGCGTTGAAGTTGGTGCAACAAGGTCAGATCAAAGCGGCGCAAGCGCCCTTGGAGACTTATCTCAAATCGGCACCGCAGGAGCTGCGCGGCCGCTTTTTGCAAGGCGTGATCCTGATCCAGCTTGGCAAACTCACCGAAGCAACCCGGCTCTATCAAGACCTGATCGAAGAATTCCCGCAGCACCCCGAGCCGTTCAACAACCTCGCCGTGCTGTACGGCATGCAGGGCCAGTACGACAAAGCCCGGGCGGTGCTGGAAATGGCGCTGCACACCCACCCGAGCTATGCCGTGGCCTACGAGAATCTCGGCGATGTCTATTCCCGGATGGCGTCGCAGGCCTATGAAAAGGCGCTGCAGCTCGATAACAAGAAGCCGGCCAAAGAACCCAACCTGAAACTGCTGAACGAACTGCGCTCGGCGCCAGCGCCGCAGCCGGTGGTTCGTATCGCCGATGCCGGCAAAACCACCGAGCCAGCGACCACCGAATCAACCAGCACGCCAGCCGATGCGGTGGCGCCGTTGCAGCCGGCGGTCGAGCAAGCCTTGAAGGCGGTCAGCGATTGGGCGGCTGCTTGGTCGAGCAATGATGTGGAGCGCTATTTCGCCGCCTACGCCAGCGAGTTTCAGCCCGCGGACGGCAGCAGCCGCGCCGACTGGGAGGTCACGCGCCGCAGCCGTATCGCCAAACCGCGCAAAATCGCCGTGCAGGTGCTGCAACCCAGCGTCCGGCCGTTGGATGACGGTCGCATGCAGGTCAGTTTTCGCCAGCACTATCGTTCCGGCAACTTCGAAGAAGTGGGCAACAAGACCCTGATACTGGTAAAAAGCGCGGACCGTTGGCTGATACAACAAGAACGTACTGGTAACTGATGCGCCGTCTGTTTGCTTGGCTGCCCGGCTTCCTGCTCGGCAGCAGTCTGTTTATCCCTGTTTCCGCGCTGGACCGGATCGAACGGCCGTCGCCGGCGCCCGCTGGTGGCTCGCTGGACAATGCGGCCGTCGCGTCGCTGTCGGTGGTGCGTCCGGAATCCGATACGCCGTCAGTGGAGAGCCTCTTGCTGGCGCCGTTGCAGGCTCTGCAGCAGGGCGGCGATCTCGGCTCCGCCATTGCCCAAATCGACAGCGTTATCGCCCGGCACCCGAACTTCCGCCTCGCCCATCTCATCAAGGGGGATTTGCTACTGGCCCACCGACAGCCGCTCGATGCCATCGGTGCTGGTGCGCCACGGGCCGAGCCGCTGCAGGATTTGCGCGACGAAGCAGTGGCCCGGCTGACCCGTCAGCAGACCGAGCGGCCGCATGACCGGATCCCGAAATACCTGCTGCAACTGACGCCCGAACAGCGCCATGCCTTCGTGATCGACATCGATCACGCCACCCTCTACGTTTTTGAGAACCGCGATGGCGTCCCGGTTTACGTCACCGATTTCTACATCAGCCACGGCAAGAACGGCGCCGACAAGCTGAAGGAGGGCGACAAGCGCACGCCGCTCGGCGTCTACCACATCACCAAGGCCTTGCCGGGTCAGAAATTGCCGGACTTTTATGGCCCCGGCGCGTACCCCATCAATTACCCGAACGAATGGGACCAACGGGAAAACCGCGACGGCTACGGCATCTGGCTGCATGGCACCCCGAGCGACACCTACAGCCGGGCGCCACGCGCCAGCGATGGCTGCGTGGTGCTGGCCAATCCGGATTTCGAGGCGCTCGGCCAGTTTGTCGATGTCGGCACGACGCCGGTGATCATCGCGCCGCATGTCGAATGGGTCGACAGCGCCGGCCGCGAGCAATTGCGGGCCGAGCTGCTGAGCCAAGTGGAGAGCTGGCGCAGTGACTGGCAAAGCCGGGACGTCGAGCGCTACCTGCAGCACTACGGCCAGCGTTTTTCGGACGGCAAGCAGGATCTCGGCAAATGGGCCAGCCGCAAGCGTCAGGTCAACGAAGGCAAGTCCTGGATTGAGGTCGATCTGGTCGGCGTCAGCGCGTTCCTGCACCCGGGCCGGGACGATTTGGCGGTGGTCCATTTCGAACAGGATTACCGCAGCAATAACCTCAGCAACCGGATGAAGAAGCGGCAGTACTGGCAGCGCGAGAACGGCCAGTGGCGGATTGTCTACGAAGGCTGAGCCGCTTGCGCTATGCGCGGTCTGAAAACACAAACGGCGCCTTGCGGCGCCGTTTGCACAGGAGCGGGGCGATTAGGCCACCATTTCCTTCATCTTCTTCAGCGCGCGAATTTTCAGCACGGTCTTGGCCGGCTTGGCCTTGAACATGACTTCTTCACCGGTGAACGGGTTGATGCCTTTGCGGGCCTTGGTGGCCGGCTTCTGCACGCAAGTGACTTTGAACAGGCCCGGCATGACGAATTCGCCAGCGCCTTTCTTGTCGATGTGACGGTCGATCAGGTCAGCCAGGCCGTCCAGCACGGCGCTGACTTGCTTGCGGTTCAGTTCGGTCGATTCGGCCAGCGAGGTGACGATCTGGCTCTTGCCGTACTTGGTCGCGATCGGGCCTTTGCTAGCAAGGGCCGGCTTGGCGGCGGCTTTTTTGGCGGGGGCTTTCTTGGGGGCGGCCTTCTTGGCCGGGGTCTTCTTCACTGCTTTGGTCGCTTTCTTGGCAGCCATGGGTGAGCCTCGTTTGTTATGTCCTGACAGCACCAATTGCGGTTTTTCCCGGGAAATTCCGGTGATCACGCAATCTTGAACGCCGTTGTAGCGAAAAAAATGCGGCAAATAAAGGCTTTTTTGCCATTTGCCACGAAAAAAGTCCGATATTTCCGTACCTTGGCGGCCAAAGCCCCCTCCAGGACCAGGAAAAGACGGTTCACCCTTGATCTTGGCTCGAACCGGCGCGTAGAATGCGCGCCCCTGTTTTGTCGAAACAGCCTGTTTTAGATCGCACCCCTTGTGGAGCTAGTTAAATGAAGACCGTCAGTGCCAAGCCGGAAACCGTCAAGCGCGACTGGTACGTCGTAGACGCCAGTGGCAAGACGCTGGGCCGTCTGGCCACCGAGCTTGCACGCCGTCTGCGTGGCAAGCACAAGGCCGAGTACACCCCGCACGTCGATACCGGCGATTACCTCATCGTGATCAATGCCGAGAAAGTGGCTGTAACCGGCCGCAAGTGGACCGACAAGAAATACTATGACCACTCGGAATACCCGGGCGGTATGCGCGAAACCGCGTACAAGGACATGGTCGTTCGTCACCCGGAAGAGATCATCGAGCGCGCCGTCAAAGGCATGCTGCCGAAGAATCCGCTGGGCCGCGCCATGTACCGTAAATTGAAAGTCTATGCCGGTGCTGCTCACAAGCACGAGGCACAACAGCCGAAAGTGCTGGATATTTGAGCTAGGAACCGACCATGGCACTGCAACAGAACTATGGCACTGGCCGCCGCAAAAGCGCCGCCGCTCGTGTTTTCCTGCGTCCGGGCAAGGGCAACATCACGGTCAACGACCGTAGCCTCGACGTTTTCTTCGCCCGCGAAACTTCGCGGATGATCGTTCGCCAGCCGCTGGTGCTGACCGACATGGTCGACAAGTTCGACGTGTTGGTTAACGTCGAAGGCGGTGGTGGTACCGGCCAGGCCGGCGCCATTCGTCTGGGCATCACCCGCGCCCTGATGGAATACGATCCGACCCTGCGTAGCGCCCTGCGCGCTGCTGGCTACGTGACCCGCGACGCCCGCGAAGTCGAGCGTAAGAAAGTCGGTCTGCGTAAAGCCCGTAAGCGTCCGCAGTACTCGAAGCGTTAATCCGCTTCGGGCATCCGGCCGGTCGCATACGCAGCAACAAAAAGCCCGTTTCGACGGGCTTTTTGCTTTTTCTGGCCGATCCTGCCCGGAAATCGCCGGGACGAATGCGAAAGTTTCGCAAGCAGCTGTTTTCGCGGAACTTCTTGTCCCTTATTCCTTGTCGCTACCGGGGCCTTTCCACTATCATTGCGCATCTTTTTTGCCGGGCTTTTCCGGGGCGTTTGCATGCGCCTTGGCAGAGGCCGGTGCAATCTGCTTTCGTTTTTCGATTGGGGAGACCAGCTGCAATGGCTGAGCAAAAAGACGGTGTCGATCTGGGCCGTCGCCGCGTCCTGACCTGGGCCACTGCCGCCGTTGGCGCAGTCGGAGCCGGTTTTGTCGCGGTGCCGTTCATCAAGTCCTGGATGCCTAGCGCCAAGGCGCAAGCGGCCGGTGCGCCGGTCGAGGTTCCGAATATCAACAAGCTGCTGGAAGGCGAGGGCATGACCGTGATGTGGCGCGGTCAGCCAGTGATGGTCGTGCGCCGTTCGCAAGCGTCGATCGACAGCCTGGCCGGTCTTGCCACCGAATTGCGTGATCCGAATTCGGAAGTGGTCGAGCAGCAGCCGAGTTATGCCCAGAACGGTACCCGCTCGATCAAGCCGGAGTATCTGGTGGTCATCAACCAGTGCACTCACCTCGGTTGCTCGCCGACCTTCAAGCCGCAAGTCGAAGCCGACTGGGCCGGTGGTTTTTACTGCCCGTGCCACGGTTCCAAGTTCGACATGGCAGGCCGTGTCTACCAAGGTGTGCCGGCCCCGACCAATCTCCGCATTCCGCCGCACATGTACACCGGTGAAAACACGCTGGTGATCGGCGTTGATGAGCAAGGAGCCGCATGATGGCTGCTGAACAAAAACCAGAAAAGAATTTGCAGGACTGGGTCGACAACCGTTTCCCGTTGACGGAAACGATGGAGTACCACGTCACCAAATATTACGCGCCGAAAAACTTCAACTTCTGGTATTTCTTCGGCTCGTTCGCGCTGCTGGTGCTGGTCAACCAAATCCTGACCGGTATCTGGCTGACCATGTTCTACAACAACTCGGCGGAAGGCGCTTTCGCTTCGGTCGAGTACATCATGCGCGACGTCGAATGGGGTTGGTTGATTCGCTACATGCATTCGACCGGCGCCTCGTTCTTCTTCATCGTCGTCTATCTGCATATGTTCCGCGGCATGATGTACGGTTCCTACAAGAAACCGCGCGAGCTGCTCTGGATCATCGGCATGGTGATCTTCCTGTTGCTGATGGCCGAAGCGTTCATGGGCTATCTGCTGCCGTGGGGCCAGATGTCGTACTGGGGCGCTCAGGTCATCATCAACCTGTTCGGTGCGATTCCGTTCGGTATCGGTGACGCGCTGACGCTGTGGATCCGGGGTGACTACGTCATCTCCGGTGCGACCCTGAACCGCTTCTTTGCGCTGCACGTGATCGCCTTGCCACTGGCGCTGTGCGCCCTGGTGTTCATGCACTTGGTTGCGCTGCACCACGTCGGTTCGAATAACCCGGATGGTGTGGAAATCAAGAAGGGCCCGAAGGATGCCAACGGCAACCCGGTTGATGGTATTCCCTTCCACCCGTACTACACGGTCAAGGATCTGTGGGGTGCTGCCGGTTTCCTGATGCTGTTCGTGGCGGTGATTTTCTTCTTCCCGGACGGCGGCGGCTATTTCCTCGAAGCGCCGAACTTTGAGCCGGCCAACGCGATGAAGACGCCGGCGCACATTGCCCCGGTCTGGTACTTCGCGCCGTTCTACACGATTCTGCGCGCGGTTCCGGACAAGCTGATGGGTGTCATCGCCATGGGCGGTTCGATTGCGGTGTTGTTTGTCCTGCCGTGGCTGGATCGCAATCCGGTCAAATCGATTCGCTATCGCAGCTGGATCTATAAAGTTGCGCTGGCACTGTTTGTGGTTGCCTTTGCAATTCTCGGCTACTTGGGTACCCCGCAAGAGATGACAGACGCCAAGCGGGTGATCGCGTTGGTGTGCACCATCGCCTATTTCGCCTTCTTCATTCTGATGCCGTGGTACACAAAACTGGATGCCGCACGAAGCAAGCCGGTACCGGAACGGGTGAGCTGACATGAAAATCATCACGAAGCTGATTGTTGCTGTGGTCGCCGGCACTGGTTTCCTGACCGGTGCCGCCTACGCTGCCGGTGGTGCGCATACCGAGAAAGCGCCCATTCAGCCCGACAACCTGAAGTCGCTGCAAAACGGTGCGGCGCTTTACGTCAATTATTGTTACGGCTGTCATTCGCTGGAATACCAGCGCTATGAACGCATGGCGAAAGATCTGAAGCTGGACACCGATGTCGTCATTGATAACCTGATGGTTACCGGCGAAAAAATCGGTGATCAAATGAAGATCGCGATGCGCAAGGAAGATGCTGCGGTTTGGTTCGGCACCTCGGCGCCGGATTTGACGTTGGTGGCTCGTTCGCGTGGTGCCGACTGGATCTACAGCTATCTGAAAGGGTTCTACAAGGATCCGTCACGCCCGTATGGTGTCAACAACACCGTTTTCCCGAGCGTCGGCATGCCGCACGTGCTGGAAGGGCTGCAAGGCCTGCAGGTGAAAACGGACGACGGCAAGCTGGAGCTGGCGAGCCAAGGCAGCATGACCGTGGAAGAGTACGATAACGCGGTGCGTGATCTGACCAACTTCCTGCACTACGTCGGTGAGCCGGCCAAGGCCGAGCGAAAGTCTGTTGGCGTGTTCGTCGTGCTGTTCTTGATGGTCTTGTTCGGCGTGGCTTACCTGCTGAAGAAAGAGTACTGGAAAGACGTGCACGGTGCCGGCCACTGAGGTGGTTGCCGCAACGGCAAGGTGAACAAATGGCGGCCCTAGCGGCCGCCATTTGTTTTTGACCGTCGCACGGCCAGGAGAACACGATGACCGATTTCAACATGAGCTCCAATCGACCGTATCTGCTGCGGGCGATGTACGAATGGATTATCGATAACCACTGCACGCCACACCTGCTGGTGGATGCGCGCGACCCGCGGGTCAAAGTGCCGCGTGAACATGTCCGTGATGGCCAGATCGTCCTGAACATCAACCCGAGTGCGGTGGGTCAGTTTCATTGGGACAATGACCACATCGAGTTTTCGGCACGCTTTGCCGGTGTCGCGCGTAGCATGTGGATACCGATGACGGCGGTGTTGGCGATCTACGCGCGCGAGAACGGTGAAGGCATGGCGTTCTCGGCCGAGTCATCAGCGGATGACGAGCAGGACGAAGCCAATGCCGAAACGACGACCCATCCGGTTGACGCAGCCCCCGCAACGACAGAAACGAGCGCGCCTGATGATCGGCCTCCGCCGCCGAGCCCGCCGGCACCCGGTGGCCGCTCGCATCTGAAAGTGGTCAAGTAACGG
>CAMLKQ010000041.1 GCA_946480585.1 uncultured Kangiella sp. | reverse complement strand
GTTGACCGGACCGGTGGCTGGCGCCATGCTCGCAGGTCCGGTACGAGGGTGCTGGGTGGGTGGATAGATCGTTAGTTTGTTCACAGAGCTCGCCACGCAGGGTTGTTGGCTTGGGCATGGACGGAGGGGTCACCCTCTCCCCGGCCCTTCCCCGTCAAGGGGGAGGGGGAAGGCAGTGCGGCTCTGGCTAACAGGCTTGCAGCGCGACGACACGATAAACAGAACACCGACAGCAAACACAACAACCGAATTCAGTCCCGAGCTGGCAGGACATTAACGGTAAGCCAGCACCATGGAGGAGAGGGAGATGTCCGAGCATGTGTATCCGGTCCCGGCGAGTATGGCGGCGCATACCAAGGTCACCGCGGCGCTGTACGAGGGCCTGTGCAAGCAGCACGGTGACGAGCCGGAACGGTTCTGGGCCGAGTTGGGCCGCCGGCTCGATTGGAGCAAGCCGTACACGCAAGTGAAGGATGTCAGCTATGCCGCTGACGATTTGCATATCCGCTGGTATCACGACGGCGAACTGAACGTGTCGGTGAATTGCCTCGACCGGCATCTGGCCAAGCGCGGCAACCAGACCGCATTGATCTGGGAGCCGGACAATCCGAACGAAGCGGCCGAATACATCACCTACACCGATTTGCATGCGCGGGTCTGCAAGCTCGCCAATGCGCTGAAAAAACTCGGCGTGAAGAAGGGCGATCGGGTCACCATTTATTTGCCGATGATTCCGGAGGCGGCAGTGGCGATGCTTGCCTGCGCGCGCATTGGCGCGGTGCATTCGGTGGTGTTTGCCGGCTTCTCGCCGGAGTCACTGGCCGGCCGCATTGAAGATTGCCAGAGCAAAATCGTCATCACCGCCGACGAAGGTCTGCGCGGTGGCAAAACCATTCCGCTGAAAGCCTGGGTCGATACCGCACTGACCAAGAAAGGCACCGAGTGCGTGCAGAACGTGCTGGTGGTGCAGCGCACCGGCGCCCACTGGCTGGAACACAACGGTCGCGATCTGAATTACGAAACGCTGGTCGAGAAAGAAAGCGCGCACTGCCCGCCGGAAACCATGAGCGCGGAAGATCCGCTGTTCATCCTGTACACCTCGGGCTCAACCGGCAAACCGAAAGGCGTGCTGCACACCAGCGGTGGTTATCTGGTCTGGGCCTCGTTCACCCACGAGGTGGTGTTTGATTACCACGATGGCGACGTCCACTGGTGCACCGCCGATGTCGGCTGGATCACCGGCCACAGTTATGTGGTGTATGGCCCGCTCGCCAATGGCGCGATTTCGCTGATGTTTGAAGGCGTGCCGCAGTACCCGGATTTCTCGCGGTTCTGGCAAGTGGTGGACAAGCACAAGGTCAATATTTTCTACACCGCGCCGACCGCCATCCGCGCGCTGATGCGCGAAGGTGAAGCCCCGGTGCAATCGTCGTCGCGCGCGTCGCTGAAATTGCTCGGCACGGTTGGCGAGCCGATCAACCCGGAAGCCTGGGAGTGGTATCACCGGGTGGTCGGCAACAGCAAACTCGCGATTGTCGATACCTGGTGGCAAACCGAAACCGGCGGCATTTTGATTTCGCCATTGCCGGGCGCCACCGCGATGAAGCCGGGCTCAGCGACCAAGCCGTTGCCGGGCGTGTTGCCAGCCATTGTCGATGCCAACGGCGTGCTGCAGGACGGTGCCGTCAGCGGCAACCTGGTGCTGCTCGATTCCTGGCCGGGGCAGATGCGCACGGTCTATGGCGATCACCAGCGCTTCATCGATACCTATTTCAAGACCTACCCCGGCATGTACTTCACCGGCGACGGCGCCCGCCGCGATGCCGATGGTTATTACTGGATCACCGGCCGGGTCGACGACGTGCTGAACGTCTCCGGCCACCGCATCGGCACCGCCGAAGTGGAAAGCGCGCTGGTCGCGCACCACCTGGTCGCGGAAGCGGCAGTGGTCGGCTGCCCGCACGACATCAAAGGCCAGGGCATTTATGCCTACGTGACGCTGAAGCAGGGCACCGAGGGCACGCCAGAGCTGGTCGAGGCGCTGCGCCAGACGGTGGCGCGCGAGATTGGCGCCATCGCCAAGCCGGATTACATCCAATGGGCGCCGTCCTTGCCGAAAACCCGCTCCGGCAAAATCATGCGCCGCATCCTGCGCAAGATCGCCGAGAACGAGTTCAGCAACCTGGGCGACATCAGCACGCTGGCCGACCCGTCGGTGGTGCAGCAGCTGATCGACAACCGGCTGGTGCGCTGACCGCCGCACCGTCGCGCCCAGCGCGGTCGCCAAGGGATTGGCGGCCGCGCTGGGCGACAAACGTGAGCAAAACCGTCAAACTTTCGTCACCCAATTACCAAGTTAGCACCGACTTTCTTGCACGGGCGCAATTCGCCAAAGAACTGGCACGTCAGAAATACTTGTGCCGGGCAGCGGCCGTGAATATCCTCGGGTGCTGCGCCGTGGATATGGCGCAGACGATTAACGCTTTCCCGAGCGGCAACGATCCGTCCCCGAGAACGGGGCTCGCACAACATGGAGCTGGAGTGTTACGTGGAAATGACCGACATCCGCACGATCAAGAAGTACCCGAACCGCCGGCTCTATGACACGGCCATCAGCAGCTACATCACGCTGAATGACATCAAGGAGCTGGTGATGACTTACACCCCGTTCCGGGTGGTCGATGCCAAAACCGACGAAGATCTGACCCGCGCCACCCTGCTGCAAATCATTGCCGAAGAAGAAGAAAAAGGCAGCCCGATTTTCAGCACCGACATTCTCTGCCACTGCATCCGCATGTATGGCGACTCCATGCAGGGCATGGCCGGCCGCTTTCTCGAACAAAGCATGAAGCTGTTCGAAAGCCAGCGCCGCGACGCCACCGACCCGGTCAAGGCGATGTGGACCGCCAACCCGATGCAGTTCATGCAGAACATCGCCGAGCAAAACCTCAACATGCTCAAGACCATGCAGCGCAACTTCTTCAGCGCCGAACCAGCCCGCAAGAACCCCGAGCCGGAACCGGGCGAACCGGCCGATAAGGGCTGAGCGGCAAAGAGTCGACACAAGCGCGTCAGCCCATCAGCTCAGCCAGGCGCCATTCCCCCATGACAAACGCCCGCTCTGCGGGCGTTTGTTTTGTCGCAACGGTTCAACGAACCGGCGCCGGTTACTACCAGCTCCATACTGCTTGCTGCCACGGCATTATCGAATGCGGTGGCCGTCACCGCTGTGCTGTACGACATTGCAAAGCCGCATTCCACTGCTATGGTTTTCTGAGGGTTCGCTCAGGTTGCCTCGGGAGCCGCTTTGTCGATAGCGATTCGTATTACGCTCGCCGCTGCCATTGGCGTGGTGCTGGGTTGGCTGTGCCAGTGGTTGCTTGGCTACAGCTGGCTCAGCATCGGCGTGGCCGGTGTGGCGGCGGCGTTGATCAATTTTCCGCGAGCGTTCGCCTCCCCCACGCATGTGCCCGTGCCCGCGGAACAGACCACAAACACCGTCTCCCTCGAGCCGCTGTTGGCCGTGAGCCAACACAGCCAGCGTCAG
Source organism: uncultured Kangiella sp. (assembly GCA_946480585.1). Next base: position 8,187 of record CAMLKQ010000041.1, on the reverse strand, counting down.
TGCGACGATGCCAGCACCACCCGGCAACAACTGAATGTGCTGCTTGAAGATGCCATCGCCCGACTGACCAAAAGTTTTCTGCTCCTTGAACAGATGGCGCGGCAGCAACGTGAACTGGCGCTGCAGCTGAGCCACCAGAATCAGGCGGTCAATGACGAGCAAGAAGCGGTTGATTTTCACCAGTTCATCGAAGAGACCTCGCAAACCCTGGCGGTCTTTGTCGAAGCCACGGTCGACATCAGCCATGCTTCGGTGCAGCTGGTCGATCGGGTCGGCAATATCAGCAAACTGATGGGCGCCATCCTGCGTGCCGTGCAAGACATCGACTCCATCGCCAGCCAGACCAATTTGCTCGCGCTCAACGCCGCCATCGAAGCGGCCCGCGCGGGCGAGGCCGGACGCGGCTTTGCGGTGGTTGCTGATGAAGTGCGAGCGCTGTCCAACCGCTCGACCGGTTTCAGTCAGGAAATTCGACGTGTCATCGGCGACATTGAAAAAGCGGTCAATGAAGTTGAAACCAGCATCAGCTCACTGGCCTCGCGTGACATGTCGTTTGCCATCACCTCAAAGAAAAAAGTGCAAACGATGATGCAGCGGCTCAGCAGCCTGGACAGCGCCGACCGGCAAGCCGCCGATCGGCTGCAGCAGATCACCTCCGAGGTGAATCAGGCCATCGGCCAGGCGGTGATCGGTTTGCAATTCCAGGATCTGGCGCGGCAGTTGCTCGATCGCCTGCAAGCGCGGGTCGAACAATTGTCCACCACCAACCAGATCGTGACCAAGGCCTGTCAGCAGCGTGATCTGACCCTGCTGCAGGCGGTCAATGTCGCCGAAGACGACCGCCATCAGCATCAGCCCGTCCCCCAACGCAACCTGAGCAGTGGCGACGTCGATCTTTTCTAACCTTTCACGAGAGCCCGGCCATGACCGACAGCACCGCCGTCATCCGCCTGCAAAGCAAATTCGACTTTGCCTGGTTTGCCCGCTTCAAGGAATTGTACGAACCGGCGCTGGCCAATCCGGCCATCAAGGAGATCGCGGTCAACTTTGCCGACGTCAGTTATATCGACAGCTCGGCACTCGGCATGCTGATGCTGCTGAAGGAAAAAGCCGAAGCTGCCGGCAAGAAAGTGCGGCTCAGCCAATGCCACGGTTATGCCAAGGAGTTGCTGACCGTTGCCAACTTTCAAAGCAAGTTTCCAATGGACTGAGTGCGTGCCATGGTGCTGAAAATCCTCGCCGTCGAGGATGACCCATTGCAACAGGCACTGGTCGCCAGTTTTATCGCTAGCGCCGGCCACGACGCCCTGACCGCAAGCACCGGAAGAGAGGCCCTGCAGGTTTTTGCGGGCAACGCAGTGGACGTGGTGCTGGTGGATTACGACCTGCCTGACATGACCGGCATTGCATTGGTCAAACAGATCCGCGAGCACCAGAAGAACTGGCTACCCATCCTGTTTCTCAGCGCCCACGATGATGTCGAGATTCAACGGAACTGCCTGCTGTCCGGCGGCGACGACTTCATCACCAAGCCATTTGATCTGTCGATCCTCGAAGCCAAAATCAGCGCCATGTCGCGCACGGCGCTGCTGCACCGGCAAATCCACCGGCAAAACGAACAACTGCAACGACACATCAATGAAGATGCTGCCGAAGCAGACGCCGCGCACTATCTTTACAGCCGCCTGACTGCCGCCAATGCCTCGTCCGCGGAAGGCTGCGCCAACTGGCTGTGGCCAGCCAGCAAGTTCAGCGGCGACATCATCTGTACCGGTGTCGGCAGCAATGGCCATCACTATTTGTTGCTCGCCGATGCCACCGGCCATGGTTTGTCCGCCGCCATCGGCCTCATCCCGGTGACACAGGTTTTTCATGCGATGAGCCGGAAGGGTCATCACATCAGCAACATCGTCCGCGAAATGAATGCGCAAGTGCGCCGCTTCACGCCGATTTATCGCTTCGTTGCCGCCTGCCTGGTGGAGATTGATCCGCACCGAAAATGCGTGCATGCCTGGAACGGCGGCATGCCGACGGGTTATCTCTTTCGTGGCAAGGAGACTTGCCTGCTGCCCATCAGCTCACGCCACGTCGCGCTTGGCTTGAACGCGGACCATGCGTTTGACTCCGATGTCGAAAGTTTCCCTTATGAAACCAGTGATGTGTTGCTGCTGTTTTCCGATGGCGTGACCGATGCCGAAGATTTCCACGGCAAGCGCATCGGCTATGAACCGTTTGCCGAGTTGTTGCTGACCCGCGGCCGCGATCTCGCCATGCAGGACATACAGGCGCTTTTGCAGGCCCATGTGCAAAAACCCACACCGAACGATGACGTGGCAGTGATTCTCTGCCATCTCGCCAGCGCCAATGGTGACCAGACCGACAGCAACGCCAACCCGCGCAGCAGTCTGCTGGCGGACAGTGCGCTCAGCCTGCGTTTGCGAGACCAGTTGATCGGTCAGTTGGATGTGCTACCGACCATTGTCGAATGGTGCCGCAAGGCTGGCGTCAGCGAGTATCAGTGTTCACGCATTCACACGGTCATGGCCGAGCTGATCAGCAACGCCATTGACCACGGCATCCTGCGGCTGGACAGCCAACTCAAGGCAGGGTCGGAAGGCTTCATTCGTTATGTCGAAGAACGCCTGTACCGGCTCAGTCAATTGCAGTCCGCCTCGCTGGATATCGATGTTGCACTGCAAAACAACAGTCACGGCGCGGTCGCGCATATCACTGTCAGTGACAGCGGTACTGGCTTCGATCACGCCGCGGTGCTGGCGCAGTTGCAACACGGCGCAACGCAACATGGCCGCGGTTTACTGCTGGTACGCGAGTTGTCCGAGACCTTGGCGTTTTCCGGCGCGGGCAATCGGGTCGAGGTCAGTCTGCGCTTGTGAATCCTTTTGTTGCACTTACGTTTGACCCACAGAAAACGCCAGCTACGCTTTGGGAACGACGGTCCCATTGATGACGCCTCACCCTATGGGCCTGCCGTCGCTCTGCGCTGCGAGTAATCTCCAAGATGAAACACATTCTGATTGTCGATGACTCTGCCTCCATTCGGCAGATGGTGGCGTTCACGCTGAAAACCGCCGGTTATCAGGTCACGGAAGCGGTCGATGGCGCGGACGGGCTCAACAAAGCCAAGACGGGCCGGTTCGATTGCGTGTTCACGGACCAGAACATGCCCAACATGGACGGCCTGACTTTGATCAAATCCTTGCGCGCGTTGCCGGCCTACAGCAGCACGCCGATTCTGGTGCTGACCACCGAGGCCAGCGATCAGATGAAGATGGCAGGACGTGCCGCCGGTGCTACCGGCTGGATGGTCAAACCGTTTGATCCGAACAAGTTGCTGGAAGTCGTCAAGAAAGTCATGCCCTGACACCGCAAGGATGCGCTGTGAATATCGATCTGTCGCAGTTCACCGGAGTCTTCTTTGAAGAAACGGCAGAACATCTGGCCGAGATGGAGCATTTGCTGCTCGCGCTCGACAGCAGCACGCCGGACGCCGACCAACTAAACAGCATCTTTCGCGCCGCCCACTCCATCAAAGGCAGCGCCGGTGTCTTCGGGTTTCAGGCGCTGACCAGCGTCACCCACGTGCTGGAAAACCTGCTCGACAAACTGCGCACCGGGGTCATGTCTTTGCAACCGGGCATGGTCGACACCTTTCTGGCCGCGACCGATTGTCTGAAAGACATTGCAGCCACCTACAAAGCCGGCGGCCAACCGGACATGAGCGCCGCCAATGCCATGTGCGAACAGCTGGAGCGGTTCATCAATGCGCCGGCTGTCAGTGCCAAACAGGAAACCGCGTATGGGCTGTTTGCCGAACCGGTGACACCAGCAAGCGAAGACAGTTACGGTTTTTTCACGGAGCCCGCCACGCCAACGACCGCTGCCGAGTCCGATTACGGATTCTTCGATACGCTCGCACCGCCAGCGGCGTCGGCAACCGAAACCGATTACGGCTTCTTCACCGATCCAGCCCCCGGCAGCTCTTCTCCTCCGCCGAACCAAGCTACGCCAGACACGTCAACGCAACCCGCCGCATCGAAATCGGCATCGAAAGCCAAGACCAAACCTGCGTCCGAACCGGCATCAAAACCGGCTCGGCAACCCGCATCGGCAACAGCAGCGAAAAGCGCGTCGCATCCGGGTGAAACCTTGATGGAAGACTACGTCAATGGCGTGTTCGCAGGCAGTGAGCCGCTGGCAACATCGCCCGTGACAGCGCCGCCTGTTGCGGCCGCGCCGACGCCGGCAGCAGCACCATCAGGCACGCCGTCCACGGCTGCGCCGCCGACGACGACAGCCCCGCCAACCCCGGCACCAGCCCGCAAGGGTGACCCGGCACTGGCGGAGTCGACCACCATCCGGGTCAACACCGAAAAAATTGATCAGATCATCAATCTGGTCGGTGAACTGGTGATCACCCAATCCATGCTGGCGCAAACCGCCAGTGAACTCGCCAGCGGCAACAGCGAACGCCTGAACGACCGGATGAAAACGCTGGAGCGCAACACCCGCGATTTGCAGGAAGCGGTGATGTCGATCCGGATGATGCCGGTGTCATTCATCTTCAACCGTTTCCCGCGCGTGGTGCGCGACCTCGCCCAGAAACTCAGCAAGCAGGTGGAGCTGGTCATCGAAGGTGAAACCACCGAGCTCGATAAAGGCCTCATCGAAAAGCTCGCCGATCCGCTCACCCATCTGGTGCGCAACAGCATCGATCACGGCATTGAAATGCCGGCGCAGCGGCAAGCACTTGGCAAACCGGAAAAAGGCACAATCCGGCTGTCGGCGTTCCAGCGCAGCGGCAGCATCGTGATCGAAGTGAGCGACGATGGCGGCGGCTTGCGGCGCGACAAGATCCTCGCGAAAGCACGTGAACGCGGCTTGCCGGTGAGCGACGACATGAGCGACGCCGATGTCTGGCAGCTGATTTTCGCGCCCGGATTCTCCACTGCGGATCAGGTCACCGATGTCAGCGGTCGCGGTGTTGGCATGGACGTGGTCAAGCGCAATATCCAGGACATCGGCGGCCGGGTCGAGATCCAGTCGGTACAAGGGCAAGGCAGCACCATCAGCATCCGGTTGCCACTGACACTGGCAATTCTCGACGGCATGGTGGTCGCGGTCGGCAGCGAACGTTATGTGCTGCCGCTGGTGTTTATCAGCGAGTCGCTGCAGCCGCGCGCCGAAGACATTCGCAGCATCACCGGCAGCGGGCAAGTGGTGATGGTGCGAGACGATTACATTCCGTTGTGCGCGCTGCACCAGCACATGGCCATCACGCCGAAATACCACAACCCGACCGAAGGCTTGCTCGTGGTGCTGGAAAATGAAGGCGGTCGCATCGCCTTGCTGGTCGACGAACTGCTCGGCCAGCAACAAGTGGTGATCAAAAGTCTGGAAAGCAATTACCGCAAGGTCGACAGCGTCGCGGGTGCCACCATCATGGGTGACGGCCGGGTGGCGTTGATCCTCAACGTTGAACAACTGATCCAGCGCTACGGCAAGCCCAGTCTTGCCACAGCGCCCGCAGCCCAACGAGGCGCCGCATGACAGCCACCAGCACGGCCACCGGTCAGGAGATCCTGACCTTCACGCTCGGCGCCGAGGAGTACGGCATCGACATCCTGAAAGTGCAGGAAATCCGTGGCTACGAGACCACCACTCATATCGCCAATGCCCCGGCCTTTATCAAAGGTGTGATCAACCTGCGCGGCACCATTGTTCCCATCGTCGATCTGCGCATCCGCTTTGCCGTCGGCGAGGCCACTTACGATCAGTTCACCGTTGTCATTGTGCTCAACGTCAACCAGCGTGTGGTTGGCATTGTGGTCGATGGCGTGTCCGACGTGCTGACGCTGGTGCCGGATCAGATCAAACCGGCGCCGCAATTCACCTCGGCCATCGACACCGGCTACATCTCCGGTCTCGGCACGGTCGACAAGCGGATGATCATCCTGCTGGACATCGAAGGATTATTGGTCAGCGCCGACATGGCGCTGTTCGATGACATGAAAGACAACTGAACACCGCCCCATCGCAGTCGCGGCAAACTCAAGGGAATCAAGGAGCCAACCATGCGTATCAACAGCCCGGTGACCGGCGTCGAGCGCCCCATGCGCGATGGCGAGTTCATCGTCTCGAAAACCGATCTGAAGGGCTTGATCACCTATATCAACCCGTACTTCTGCGAGATCGCCGATTTCACCGAAGCCGAATTGATTGGCCAGCCACACAACATCATCCGCCATCCCGACATGCCGAAAGAAGCGTTCGAAGATTTCTGGCGCACGCTCAAAAGCGGTAAACCGTGGACCGGTTACGTCAAGAACCGCACCAAGCACGGCGATCACTACTGGGTGCTCGCCAACGCCACGCCCATCTGGGAGAACGGCAGTGTGGTGGGCTACCTCTCGGTGCGCAGCAAACCGGATCGGGCCGCGGTCAGCCAGATCGAAAAAATCTACGCTGATTTTCGCAACGGCAAGGCCGCCGGCCTTGCGATCCGTGAAGGCAAGATTGTCGGCACCGGCGTCGTTGCAAGGCTGCGTAGTACCTTGAAGGACCTCAAGATCAGCACCCGACTTACGCTCAGCTCGGCGGTACTGGTGGGCTTGATGGCGATCATTGGTGGCCTGTCCTTGCTCAACCTGCGCCAGCTGTCGAACGATCTGAATCAGATAGAACTGGAAAACGTCACCGCGCTGGAAAACCTGGCGAACCTTTCCAATGCCTATGGCACGGTCATTCGTTCCGCTGTGCGCGATGCCAGTACCGGCACCATGAAGCCGGACGAGGCCGCTGCCCGCCTCAAGGAAACCACGGCCAGCGCGCAAAAAGATTGGCAAACGTTTCGCAGCGGCGCCCGTACCGGCGCTGACAACGCGATCATTGCGGGACTGGAGCCGATGATGAAGCAGGCTGACGAGTTGGTCGCCAGTGCATTCACGGCCAGCGGCGGCACCTACTCCAGCAGCGCCATCGCCGCAGCCAACGAACAGCTCGGCCCGCTTGCCACCGAGATCCGAACCAAGCTGGCGGAGCTGCGTTCGCTCCAGATCGAAAGCATTCGGGCGTATGCGACGCATGGTAAAACGGTTTACGACCAGTCGTTTAGCCTGATCATTGTCGTCTTGATCGCTGCTGCGCTGATCGCGTTCTGGTTGGTCTGGCTGACCATTCGCAGCATCGTCCAGCCGATTGGCAAAATTTCCGGTCAGATGCTGAACATTTCCGAAGGCCGGCTGGATCAAAACATTGAAAAGCTGCGCGATGACGAATTCGGCCAGTTGATCGACGCGTTCCGCTCACTCTATACCCGACTTGGCTTTGACCTGTCGGAAGCTCGCGAGCAGATCAAGCGCGGCACCATCTTGCAAACCGCGCTCGACAGTGTGACCGCCAATGTGATGATCGCGAATCCGGATTTCGACGTCACCTACATGAACAAGGCGGTGCTCGACATGTTCAAGCGCGCCGAAGCCGACATCCGCAAGGAGCTGCCGCAGTTCGACGTCAACACCATCATGGGCGGCAGTATCGACCGCTTTCACAAGAATCCGGCGCATCAACGCGGCTTGCTGTCACGGTTGCAGGACACCTATCGCAGCACCATCAAGCTCGGCGGTCGCACATTGACGGTAGCCGCGAATCCGATCATGGGAGCCAACGGCGCCCGGCTCGGCGCAGTCGTCGAGTGGCAGGACCGCACCCTTGAAGTCGCGGTCGAGCAGGAAGTGGCCGACATTGTCGCCGCGGCTGCCAATGGCGAATTTGGCAACCGGTTGCGGGTCGACAACAAGGACGGTTTCTTCCGCCAGCTTGCCGAAGGCATGAACATGCTGCTGGAAACCTCGGAAGCCGGTATGCGGGATATCCAATCCGTGCTGCAGGCCATGGCGAAAGGCGATCTCACCAAACAGATCAGCAAGGATTACCGCGGCCTGTTTGGCGAAATGAAAGCCGCCGCCAACGAAACCTGCGCGCAGCTCACCGATGTGGTCACCCGCATCCGGGAATCGACCGAAACCATCAATACCGCCGCCAACGAAATTGCGTCCGGCAACTCGGATCTGTCGAGCCGCACTGAAGAGCAGGCATCGAGCCTCGAAGAAACAGCGTCGAGCATGGAAGAGCTGACTTCGACCGTGAAGCAGAATGCCGATAACGCCA
>CAMLKQ010000040.1 GCA_946480585.1 uncultured Kangiella sp. | reverse complement strand
GTGATCAAGGGTACCCATTTCGAGAAGCGCATCGAACAGCGCACCGTACGCAAGGCTTGAGGAGAACGACATGGCTCTGAATCGTGATCAAATCGCCATGCGCGTTGCCAAAGAGCTGCGCGATGGTTACTACGTCAACCTCGGCATCGGTATTCCGACGCTGGTCGCCAACTATGTGCCGAAAGGCATGCAGGTGATGCTGCAGTCGGAAAATGGCCTGCTCGGCATGGGCCCGTTCCCGACGGACGAAGAAGTCGACGCCGACCTCATCAATGCCGGCAAGCAAACTGTCACCACCGCCACCGGTGCGGCGTTCTTCTCGTCGGCTGAAAGCTTCGCGATGATCCGCGGTGGCCACGTCGATCTGACCGTGCTCGGCGCCTTTGAAGTCGACGTCAGCGGCAACATCGCCTCGTGGATGGTGCCGGGCAAGCTGGTCAAAGGCATGGGCGGCGCGATGGATCTGGTCGCCGGCGCACAGAACATCGTCGTGACCATGACCCACGCCGACAAATCCGGCGCCTCGAAACTGCTGAAGCAATGCTCGCTGCCGCTGACTGGCGTCAAGTGCATCAAGAAAGTGGTGACCGATTTGGCCGTTATCGAAATCCGCGACGGCAAATTCCACCTGATTGAACGCGCACCGGGCGTGTCGGTTGAGGAAATCAAGTCCAAGACTGAAGGTGAACTGGTGATCCCGGATCACGTGCCGGAAATGACCTTCGACTAAGTCTCCGCAATACTCGCCGCACCAGCAAAACAAAAGGGCCGACCGGCCCTTTTGTTTGCTTCTGAAAAACCATTGCGCAAGCGCTGTCTCACCTTGGTTTCGTCTCAAATTGGCAAAGCCTCATCTCGGAATAGCCTCATTTCAGCGCCCGCTTACTTGCGAAGCGCCTGCACCATCGCCGCCACCGATGCAATCTGATTGCCTTTTCGCGTGGCGTAGTCTGACCCTGTGTAACCCCACCAGTCCCAGCAGCCTTTCGGATTCAGCGGCAACATGCTGGCTTTCGTTTGCGGATACAGAATGACCAGTTTGTTGCTGTCTGCCCATTCGTTGTAGCCGGCTTCGCGAACAAAGCGCTCGCCGATGGCTTCCGCATTCTGCTGACAGCCGTGAAACGCAATATGCAAACGGCATTGCTCACCGGCTGCGCACGCGGCCGGCAAATACAGGTAACCGGTATCCGCCAACGTATTGTCGCCATCGAGTGCGTAACGGCCTTGATCGAAAGCCAGGACAGCACCCGCAGTTTTACTCGCCACTGGTTGCAGCGGCCCGAGCAGAAAATTCAGCAACTCTCCGGCCGCGTCATACTGGCAAGCACTGATGAACGGTGATTCGGACACCGCGCAATCGCTGCCCTTGTTGCGGGTTGGCATGCTGTGGCCCGCATTGATCGTGGTGACGTAGCGCAATTTTTCCGCTGGCACCATCGCCTGATAAAACGCCGCCAGCTGATCGGCGACCGCGCGCGCCACCGTTGCATCCTTGCTGCCGTGAAAGAGCCAGACCCGCGCCTGCGACCAGCTCTCGGCCGGTGCCAACTCACCGCTAGCGGCTCGTTGCTTGGCTTTGTTCAGCAGCGTCGAGACATTGAGCGAAAGATCGGCTTTGCCGACGCAGCGTGCCAAGGCCGTCGACAGACTGTTGTTGGCGCAGTCATACGGACCGCCCGCGACAATGCCGACACCGCGCACCTGCTCGGCATGGGCAAGGTGAAACTGGGTGGCCATATAGCCACCGGAAGATATGCCGGAAACCGTGATCTCGTTGGCGAGATTGAGTTTCGGCAGCGACTCAGCCGCACTCGCCATGCCCGTCATCATCAGCACAGCAACCGAAACGCTGAATAACTGGAAACGCATCGAACCATCCTCTTCGATTCGGTATAAATGAAAAAAGCCGCCGGCATGCCGGCGGCCAACCCTGCTATGACTCCGACAATACAACGGAGCCACAGGCTTCACGCTCGGGAGAGAGCTATCAGAAGCTGTACATCGCGGACAGCGTCCAAGTCTTCGGATCACCATAAAAGCCAGTGATGGAGTTGTCAAAAACAGCGCCCGGGAAATTGTAGCCGCCAGTCCGGTATTCCTCGTCGCCAAGGTTGCGGCCATGCAGCGCAATCCGCCAGTTGCTGTTGTCGACATACAGCACGGCCGATGCGTTGTAGAGCGAATAGGCTTCCTGATCGACAGCAGTCGGCGTTTCAAAGATATAGGTGTCGTCGCGGTAGCTGTAATCGGCCATCAGCAGCAGCTGACCGATACCCAGCTCCAGTTCATAGCTGAGCCCGACGGTGTACTGCTGCTCCGGTGCGTTGATAAACGGTGCCGTGTCAGAAATGTCAGTCTGTTCGCCATCCGAGGTGATCGCGTAGATGAACTCGTTGTATTCAGCATCAAGGTAGCCGTAAACGAGATTCAGCGTAAGCTGGTCAGTCAGCTTGGCATTCAGCTCCATTTCGAAACCGCGAGCATCGGCATCGGCAGCGTTCAAGACGCGCTGGACCGGGGTGACACCAACGGTAGCGCCGACGGTCACCTGCTTGTCCTTGTACTGCTGGTCGAACACGGCAAAGTAACCGGTCAGCCGATTGTCGAACCAGGAACCCTTCAAACCCAGTTCCAGTGTGTCGACGGTTTCCGGATCAAACGGCTCACCGGCATTCGGGTCGATGAGAATGTTGCCGCGCATGTTGAAGCCACCGCTCTTGAAGCCGTGGGCATACGAGGCATAGACCATCATGTCGCGGTCGATCTTGTACTCCACACCAACCCGCGGCGAGAACTCGTCGAAGGTCTCGTCACCGCTGAAGCCGCCGTCGAACAGCACCGGACCGGTGTCATCGAGGCCGAGGAAGCGGCGCAAACGCACATCAGCGTCTTTCTTGTCCTCATCCATTCGGCCGCCAAGCGTGAACGACCACGCATCGGTGAACTGATAGCTCGCCTGAGCATATATCGACTGACTTTTCGTATCGACGCAGCCTGACGTTTCCTGACTGATACCAGCCAAGCTCAACACGTTCAAAAACGCGCCACAGGCTTCACCATCAAAGAAATACAGACCGGAGACGACATTCAGCGCATCACCGGCGTAAGTCAGCTGGAATTCTTGCGATTGCTGCTCGTCCTCATACACGGCAAGCACGTCGAAGCTCGGCCGGTTCAGTTGATCGAAGTCGATGTCGCTGACGGTGTCGCCTTTGCGCGCGGCGGTTACCGATTTGAATTGCCAGGCATCGCTGAGCTGCCAGTTGATGGTGAGCGCTTGACCGGAGGTACTGACTTCATTGTTGTCCGGGTCGAGATTCTGCCGGCTGTCATAGCGGTCATCGAGAGGCTGGTAATCACCGAGGCCACTGACCGCCAGTCGCTGACCACCACGGGAGTTTGAATCGTCCTGAATGTCATCGGCCACCAGCTTGACGCTGAGGTTTTCACTCGGCTTCCAGGTCAGATTGACGCGCGCGGCCGTGATGTCTTTGTCCGACATGTCGTCACCGGCGTACGGTGAATCGCCCTGCACTTCACCGAAGCCGTCGCGAGTCAGCCGGGCCGCCGACACGCCGAGGTACAGCGTGTCATCCACCAGCGGTGTCGAGACGCCTGCCTTGATATCTCGCTGGTTGTAGGCACCGACGGCCGCCTCGACATAGCCACGGGTGAAGTCCGGCAACTCGCGGGTGATGTATTTGATCGCACCGCCGATGGTGTTCTTGCCATACAGCGTACCCTGCGGGCCGCGCAACACTTCGACGCGCTGGATATCGAGAATATCGAGCACACCGCCCTGTGGACGCGCCATGTAGACATCATCAATGTAAACCGCAACACCGGGCTCGTAACCCCAGAGCGGGTCGTTCTGGCCAATGCCGCGCAAGTACGCGGTAATGGTAGAGTTGGTGGCGCGACTGGCGTTGACGGTGAGGTTCGGCACGGTGCGCTCGATATCGACGATCGTTTGCGCGCCCATGTCGGCCAGCTTTTGTTCAGAAAGCGCGGTCACCGCCACCGGCACGTCCTGAATCCGCTCGCCGATGCGGCGCGCAGTCACCTCCAACACTTCGGTGCTGGCGTCACGCTGATTTTGCTGCTCCTGGCTTTGCTCCTGTTCGGCCAACACCGGCACCGCACAAAACGAGGACAGAATCGCCAGCGTCAGGGCTGACAGGCGGGTCGGATTTTGTTTTTGCTGCATGGCAACACTCCGTTCTTCACTTGTTGCGTCGTTATGATGGTGCTGCGGTGGGCCGCGGCTCGGGTTTTATCTTCTTCTCGAAATCGACGCCAACCTGTGACTCGCAGGTCTGCATCGGTTGTCGCAGACCTTACACGCAACGGTCAAGACTCTCATCTGTACGATGGTAGGATGGTCAGCCTCGCCCTCGCTACCAATACTCGCCAACCAAACAACGGCGGAAATTGAACGCGATGAGTCTGATTGGGGTATTGCTCGGCTTGGGCCTGCTGATCTGGTTGACCTTGCGCAACTGGAACCTGTTGCTGGCGGCGCCACTGTGTGCGCTGGTGGTGGCGCTCACCAGCCAGCTGCCACTTTTTCCACAACTGGCCGACGGCAATGCCAACTGGCTCGGCAGCTACATGCAGGGCTTTTCCGGTTTTGTCGCCAACTGGTTCTTCATGTTTTTGCTCGGTGCGCTGTTTGGCAAGATGATGGAAGACAGCGGCGCCGCCGACAGTGTGGCCGCCGCACTGGTCAAGCGCTTCGGAATGAGGCGTGCTGCGCTCGCAGTGATTGTTGCCTGCGCGGTGTTGACCTACGGCGGCGTCAGTTTGTTCGTGGTGGCGTTTTCGGTTTACCCGATGGCGTTGAGTCTGTTCAAACAAGCCGATCTGCCACGCCGCTTCATTCCGGCCACGCTTGGTTTTGGCTCGGTCACGTTCACCATGACGTCGGCCGGCTCACCAGAAATCCAGAACTGGATCCCGATTCCGTATCTCAACACCACGCCTTATGCCGGTTGGGAGGTCAGCCTCGTTTGTGCGCTATTCATGGCCTTGTTCGGCTATTGGTGGCTGAGCCGAATGATCGCCGCCGATGTTGCGCGCGGTGAACGTTTTGTCGCGCGCGATGATGACCCGGTGCCACTGAACGCGAGCACCTTGCCGAAACCGCTGTTCGGCGTCGTTCCGCTGCTGGTGGTGCTGGTGATTTCGTTTCTGCTGCACGACTCACTGAAAGAGTCGGCGTTGGTGCTGGCGCTTGGCGGCGGCGTGCTCACCACCGCCGCATTGAACTGGAAATACCTGCGCAATCCCGGTCAGGCCCTGTCGGACGGCGCCATCGGTGCGCTGATCGCGATCGCCAATACCGCCGCTGTGGTGGGCTTCGGCGCCGTCGCCAAACAAACCGACGGTTTTCAGGCGGCCGTTACCGCCCTGACCTCCCTGCCCGGCTCGCCGCTGATCAGCGCCGCGATTGCGGTCACGCTCATCGCCGGTTTGACGGGCTCGGCGTCCGGCGGGCAAGCGATTGCATTGCCGTTGCTGGCACCGCATTACATGGCACAAGGCGTCGATCCGCAGGCGCTGCACCGGGTGGTCGCGCTGTCATCCGGCGCACTCGATTCGCTGCCGCATAACGGTTATGTGGTCACCACCATCCGCGCGATCTGCAAGGAAACCCATGCCCGCGCCTATGCACCGGTCGCCGCCATGACCGTTGTGGTGCCGCTGCTCGGCACGATACTGGCGATTCTGCTATTCATGCTTTAGCCTGCTGCGCAAGGTGTGATGGCGCATGCGGGTTGAGATGATCGGACACGGGGCAATGGCATTGCTGGCGCTGGCTTGGGTTGCGGCGTTGTTTGCCGTCGCCGTCGCCGGTGATCGGCTCGCCCAGCGCAGCGAAGGCCGTCAGCGCTGGCTGCAGTGGCACCCGTGGGTCTACATGCTGGCGCTCGGCGTCTATTGCACGACTTGGACGTTCTACGGGTCGGTTGGCCAGATGGCTTCGACCGGCTGGTGGTTTCCGCCGACCTACCTCGGCGCGATTGTGCTGTTCGTGTTCGGCTGGCGCGTCATTCACAAACTGATCCGGCTGGCGAAAGAACAGAACCTGTCATCGCTCGCCGATCTGCTCGCGGCCCGTTATGGCCGCTCGCACGCGATTGCCGCGGTCGTCACCCTCATTGCGCTCATCGGCATCATTCCGTACATCGCGCTGCAATTGAAAGCCGTTGCCTTCAGCTATGACCTGCTGACTCGCACCGGCAGCCGCGACAACCTCGGCTGGTGGCAGGACACTGCGTTGTATGTGACGCTGGTGATGGCGGCGTTCACTGCTTTTTTTGGCGCCCGCCATACAGCGGCCAGCGAACAACAACCGGGCCTGATGCTCGCCATCGCCTTTGAATCGGTGTTGAAACTGCTGGCACTCGCCGCCGTCGGCCTGCTCGCCTGGCAACACGCCGACATGGGCGACTGGTTTACCCGTCAGGTGCCAGCGCGGCCTGACAACAGCATGCTGGCGTATCTCGTGCAAGCCTTGCTCGGCGGTTTCGCCATGCTGTGCCTGCCGCGCCAGTTTCACGTCACCGTGGTGGAACACAGCACCTCGCGTGATCTGCCCACCGCACGCCGCTGGTATCCGCTTTATCTCATCCTGCTCGGCGTTTTTCTGCTGCCATTGACGCTCGCCGGTGAAGCCATGCTGCGTGGCACGGTGGCGCCCGACACCTACGTGCTCAATCTGCCGATGGCACTGAATCAGCCCGGCTTTGCACTGCTGGCGTTCATCGGCGGTTTGGCTGCGGCCACCAGCATGGTGATCGTCGCCAGCGTCGCGCTGTCGACCATGGTGTCGCACACGATTTTTGTTCCGCTGTTGCTGAAATGGTCCGGCCCGCGCGAGCCCTGGCAATTCAATCAGGCGCTGCTGTGGCTGCGTCGCGCGCTGATCATCGGCGTGCTGCTGCTCGCGTTTGCCTATTACCGGCTCGTGGTCACCCAGCAAGAGCTGGCCGCCATCGGTCTGGTGTCCTTTGTCGCAGTGGCCCAGTTCATGCCGGCGCTGCTCGGTGCCATGTACTGGCGCACGGGTAATCGTCACGGCGCACTCGCCGGTCTGCTCGGCGGCTGGCTGATCTGGTGGTGGACCTTGGTGGTACCGGAACTCATCAACGCCGGCTGGCTCAATGCGGCGTGGCTGCAACACGGCCCGGCCGGTATCGAATGGTTGCGCCCCACCGCCCTGCTCGGTGTCAGTCAATGGGATGTGCTGACCCACGGCGCGCTGTTCAGTTTGCTGGTCAATGCGCTGCTGTATGTCGGCGTTTCGCTCGCCTCGCGTCAGGACGTGCTGGAACGGCTGCAAGCCAAACGCTTTGTCGATGCAATTGGTCGCCACGAAGACACGGCCGGCTGGCCGGAACTGACGCCGATTGCGGTGGCTGATCTGGCCCGGATTGTCGGCCGCTTTCTTGGCGAGAGCGCCGCGCTTGGTCGCTTTCTGCACGAAGCGCATGAGCGCGGCCAAGATACGCTCGCCGTGCGCGCCGATCAGCGCTGGCTTGGGTTTGCCCAGCGCGAACTGACCGGCGTGATCGGCGCATCGTCGGCACGCGTGGTACTCACCGCCGCCCTGCGCGGCCGCGACATGCCGCTGGAAGATGTCGTTCAGTTGGTCGATGAAGCATCGGCCGTGCTGCAATTCAATCAGGGCTTGCTGTCAGCAACGCTCGACACCTTGAATCAGGGCGTGATCGTCGTTGATCGTGATCTGCGTGTGGTCGCGTGGAATCCGCGTTATGTCGAGCTGTTTGCGCTGCCCGCTGATTTTCTTTATGTCGGCCGGCCCATTGCCGATGTGTTGTCGCGCAATGCCGAACGCGAGCAACGTCAGGAAGGCATCGCGCTTTTTGTCGAACGGCGACTCGCCCACCTGCGCATGGGGAAACCGCACCACACCGAACGGCGGCTGCACGATGGCCGGGTACTGGAAATCCATGGCTTGCCCATGCCCGGTGGCGGTTATGTCACCAGCTACAGCGACATCACCGAGCACAAACAAATCGCCGAAGCGCTGCGGCAAAGCAACGATCAACTCGAACAACGGGTGCAGCAGCGCACCCGGGAGCTGGCACAAACCAATGCCGCGTTGGCCATCGCCAAACAAAAAGCGGAACAGGCCGATGCTGACAAGACCCGCTTTCTCGCCGCCGCCAGCCATGATCTGGTGCAGCCGCTGAATGCCGCGCTGCTGTTTGCCGGTGCGCTCGGCGAGAAGCTGACCAAAGACGACCAGCACGCTTTGCTGAGCCAGCTCAACCAGTCGCTGCACAGCACCGAAGAATTGCTGAAAACCCTGCTCGATTTGTCCAAGCTCGACGCCGGCGTGTTGCAACCGCAGTATCAGGCGGTCGCACTCGACCGCATCCTGCAACCGCTGGCGGCGGAATTTGCCGCGCCTGCGGCGCAGCAAGGGCTTGAATTGCACATTCATTCAACCGACGCCTGGGTGCATACCGATCCGCGCATGCTGCGCCGGATTCTGCAGAACCTGATTAGCAACGCCATTCGCTACACCCCGCGTGGTCGCATCGTGGTCGGCGTTCGCCGCTGTGGTGCGCAGCTGCGGCTCGAAGTGCATGACACCGGCATCGGCATTGCCGCCGAACACCGCGAGAAAATCTTTGAGGAATTCCAGCGCCTGCACGATCCGGCGCTGACCACGCCTTCCGGTCACGGCCTCGGGCTGGCGATTTCGCAACGGCTGGCAAAGGCACTGCACTCGGTGATCGACGTCCACTCGGAACCCGGTCGCGGCAGTTGCTTCCGACTGCTGGTAGAACGCGCCGCAGCGCGCAGCCCGACTCCAGAAGAACGGCGCATGCCACACAATGATCTGCCCTTCGCCGGCTTGCGCGTGCTCTGCCTCGACAACGAGCCGGCCATGCTCAGCGCGCTGGCGAGTCTGCTGAGCAGTTGGGGATGCGAGGTGTTGACAGCAAAAGATCGGGCGGAGTTTTTGCAACAGCAGACTGCGGCGCCGGATATCGTGTTGGCCGACTACCAGCTCGACCATCAGGACGATGGCGTGTCAGTCTGGTTGCAACTGCCGACACCGCGACCACCACTGATTGTGCTGACGGCGAGTCGCGACCCCGATGTGCAGACGCGTGTACAAGCACTCGGTGGTGCATACCTTGCCAAGCCGGTAAAACCGCTGGCGCTGCGCGGACTGTTGCAGAAGTTGCGCAACGAACAGTTGGCGATTGAGCCGGGCTAAAACGACAGGTCACGATAGCGCGCACGCGCAGCCAACAGAAAAGCGGCAAGACCTGCATGCCCGCTTCGTGCAGACCGCACTCAGGCTTGCAGCCGACCACCTTGCTGCAAGGAGCGCAGCAGCACACCAGCCTGGGTACGATTGATCAAGCCGAGTTTGCGCAGAATCGCCGAGACGTGCTGCTTGATGGTGGTTTCCTGAATGTCCAGCTCGGCGGCAATCTGCTTGTTCAACTTGCCGTCCGCCACCATGCACAGCACACGGTACTGCTGTGGCGACAGCGAGGCGATCCGTTCCGCCAGCTCCGCTTCGGCCGGTGCATTGCCAATGTCACTGGCGCTTTGCGGCAACCAGGTGTGTCCGGCAAGCGCCGTGCGTATCGCTTCAACAATCGACGGCAGATTTTCCGATTTCGGGATATACGCCACCGCACCAAGTGCAATGGCCTGACGCATGATCACCACGTCTTCCTGACCAGAAACAATCGCCACACCGACCGACGGAAACTGATGGCGCAGCCGCATCAAACCGGTGAAACCCTGACTATCAGGCAAGCCCAAATCCAGCAGCACCAAATCCACCTCGGGACCTGCCGACAAACGCGTGCTGGCCTGCGTCAGGGTCTCGGCTTCTTCGATCACTGCATCACTGGCTACCGCGCTCAGCGCTTGCCGCAGTGCCGCCCGGAACAACGGATGATCATCGGCAATCAAGAATCGAAACGACATGGCGCCACTCGCTAACAAACGGAAAACAAGCTTCTGATTGAAAGGCCAACGCGAGTTATACGCGGGCTCATTGTGGAATATACAGCACGCCGTTCTGCCAGCGTATTGCGTCCGCCGCTGCCGGCGCGCTGGACCACTGCGGCACATGCCGTTCGGACAGCGCTTCGGTGGCACCCGCGCTAACGGCGCGCGGCGTGG
This sequence comes from uncultured Kangiella sp., assembly GCA_946480585.1. Next base: position 1,768 of record CAMLKQ010000040.1, on the reverse strand, counting down.
TCCGGACCACTTGCGAGGGCGGCAAGGCCGCACCGGCTTTCAGATGCGCCCACATGGCATCCATCGCGCGCAGGAAATAGACATGAATTGGCACGAACAGGCGGTCGTAGCCCGGCAGAGCATTGAAAGCATCAAAGTGATGCGCGTGCGGAATTTCGAGATAACGCGTCTGCGTTTCGCCCTGCTGCTGCGACAACGCAAAATACGGCCGGCTGCTGTGTTGCACGGCGATCAGGGCATCATCGCGACCGTGCACGATGATCGCTGGCCGGCCCGCGAGCTTGCCGGAGCCGGTTTGCTGCGCCAGCGATTGCTGCACCACCGGATTGTCGTGAATGATTTGCCGCAAACACCATTGCTGCGCGGGTGTCAGACCGGCCGGTTTGGCCGCGCCGCTGCCGAGCCAATCCTGTGGCGGCAAACCAGTGCCATCGGTGTACTGACGGGACAGCGCGACCGCATCGAGTGCGCCCGACGTCGGCACGGCACGGATACCGCACAGCGCCGGTTGCGGCGCGCCAGCCGCCGCGTTTGCATAGGTTGCCAGCAGACTTTGGTACATGCCGAGCGACAGCGTGACCGGCGCCAGTGCGAACACCGAATCGGACAAACCGAGCGCGCGAATGCGCTGCGCCGCTTCGTGAGCCAGCGCGTTGTCATCGACCGCCATCAGCATGCCTTGTTGGCGCAGCCACTCACAATGCTGTTTGGCTTGCAGCTGTGCTGGCGGCGGCAACAAGGGATTGCTGGCGACGGCACACGGCAGCAACAAACCCACTTCCGGAAACTGTCGCAGCGCGGCAACGCCCACGCGCTGCGCCTCAGCGCCGCCGACTTGCACCGCTTGCAAGGTTTGCGGCGTGATATTCGGCTCGCCGGCAACCACTGCGTCGATCAGATTTTCGGTATCCGCTTCGGCGGCACGCAGCGCTGCGGCGCCACCATTCGAGACACCTGCGGCGATCACCGTCAGCGCCGGTTTGCGATAGCGATGCGCCGCCGGTTGCTGGCTTTGCAGCGTATCAATCGCCCAGCGCAATGCCGCAAGACTCATCCGACCCCAATCGGCTTCGGCACCGGCGCCATCGTGCAGATGACGAAAGGCGACGTCGGTGATCGCGGAACGGGAACCGATTTGGGAATCGGCGTCGGATTGCAGTGTTCCCGCTTTGGGCTGCCACATCGCCTCGGCAACCGGCACCACCTGTCCACGCGCATTGAGTCCGAGCGTCGCGGTCGCAACACCGGCGCCCACTCCTTTGTCGTGCAACAACAGCGCGCAGCCACGCGGCAACGCCCATTCGCCAACGATCGGCAATGCGCCATAGGCATTGCGTGAGCCACTGGCGGGCGCCATCACCAGACAAGGCTGGTCGCGATCAAACTGTGCAGGAATTTGCAGCACCGCTGCAAAGGCCTGACCGCGCCACGGAATCATCGCGACGATTTCGGTGCCTGCAATGCTGCTGCGCAAGGCGCTGCCGAACAGGCGACCAAAACCGCCACCGTCACTGCGATCGATAAGGCCGCGGTAATGCATGTAAATGGCACGACGACGCACCGCTTCGGCGTCGTCCGGCTGCGCCTCCGGTGGCGTCGCCGATTGAATGCCGGCAAGACCCAGACCGGCGCTGAGCAAATCATTGCTGCGGCCGTCGTAGTGACTCACCGAAACCACCGTTGCCGCGATGCGCGCCTCAGTCATACCGGACTCCTGAAAACCAGACGCCTGAATGCCGGACGTTTCCGGCGCTGTGCGGGCGCAGGC
>CAMLKQ010000039.1 GCA_946480585.1 uncultured Kangiella sp. | reverse complement strand
TGCGCTTCCTGCGCTTCGCTCTGCTGTTGTAGCAGCAACCATTCCTGTTGCCATGCCGCGGCGTGGTCCATCACTGACTCCGATTGGTTCAAACTTTCCAGCGCGACAGCCTAGCCGATTTCGGCCGCCAATCCGAGCCGGCCTTGATCCGGATGGCGGTTCGCGTGCGCACCATGTTGTAAGCTGTCTTCATTCCGTCATCGTTACCGGAGCCTGGCCATGGCCCCCCGTCTGTTGTCCTCCCCTGCCGAACTGGTTGACTTGCTGCACGACGGCGATTGGCTATGGACGCAGTCGATGGCGGCGACGCCGCGAGTGTTGTTGAACGGGCTGGCCGAGCGGCTGCACGAACGCCGTGATCTGCATCTGATGCAGCTGCACACCGAACGCATCGACGCGTTAACCCAGCCAGAGCAGGCGGCGCACCTGCGCCACCATTGTTTCTTTCTCGGCGGCCAGACCCGGCCGCTGGTGCAGCAGGGTCTTGCTGACTATGTGCCAATGTTTCTGTCCGAGCTGCCGCTGTTGTTCCGCCGCGGCGAACAACGCATCGATACCGCGCTGATTCAGGTGTCACCGCCGGACCAACACGGCCTCTGCACGCTCGGCATTTCGGTGGAAGCAAGCAAGGCGGCCTGCGAGCGTGCCGGCCAGATCATCGCGCACATCAATCCACGGATGCCGCGCACCCATGGCGACAGTTTTATTCGCTATGACCAACTGACTGCCGTGTTCGAAACGGCCGATGAATTGCCGGTGCATGCCACGGCCGCACCGGATGCGGTCAACACCGCCATCGGTCAGCATGTCGCCAGCCTGATCAGCGATGGCGCCTGTTTGCAGATGGGTATCGGCGCGATTCCGGATGCGGTGCTGGCCTGCCTTGGCAACCATCGCGATCTCGGCGTGCACAGCGAAATGTTTTCCGATGGCGTGCTGGATCTGGTCGCCAGTGGCGTCATCAACAATCGGCGCAAGCAGGTGCATCCGGGCAAACTGGTCGCCACTTTCGTGATGGGCTCGCGCCGGCTGTACGATTTTGTCGACGACAATCCGGAAGTGGTGCTGCTCGAAGCCGATTACGTCAACGACACCCGCAATATCCGCCGCAACCGCAATGTGGTGGCGATCAACAGCGCCTTGCAGGTCGATCTGACCGGTCAGATCTGCGCCGATTCGATCGGCACCAAAATCTATTCCGGCGTCGGTGGCCAGATGGATTTCATGCGCGGCGCCGCGCTCTCCGATGGCGGCAAGGCGATCATCGCGCTACCCAGCACAGCAGCTGGCGGCACGCTCTCGCGCATCGCTCCGGTGCTCGATGCCGGTGCCGGCGTCGTCACGACCCGGGCGCACGCCCACTACATCGTCACCGAATACGGCATCGCCGATTTGCGCGGCAAGAGCCTGCGCGAGCGGGCCGAGGCCTTGATTGCCATCGCCCATCCGCAATTCCGCGACGCATTGGCGGTAGCGGCCCGGCAACAGTGGCGACTGCAATGCTGAGTCTGTGCTAGCGTTGGCGGCCTGCACGACCCGCAACTGATTCTGCTTCATGGACGAAACCACCAGCGTCGCCACGAAACCTCCAATTGCGAGCGATGACGCTTGCGCCAACTGTGGCCACACACCGGTTGGTCGCTATTGCCCGGCGTGCGGCCAGCGCCAGCTGAGTCGCGCGCAATTCTCGTTGCGCCATCTGGCCGGTGAACTCAGCGCCAACCTGCTGCAGTGGGACAACAAGCTGCTGCGCACGCTGGTTCTGGCGCTGGCCAAACCGGGACACTTGTCGGCCCAGTACATCGCCGGTGCCCGCAGCCGTTACAGCTCGCCGATCACGCTATTGCTGTTGCTGTTCTTTTTCTTTTTCATCGGCTCGGTGCCACTGACCGATTTCACTTTGCCGCTGCAAGCCCATCTCGAATGGGGCAAATGGTATTCGGCACCGTTTGCCGATTGGCTGCACGCGAAAGCGGCAGCGACCAGCGGCGGCATGTCGGCACTGGCGCTCGCCTTCGGTCAGCAGCAACATGAGCTGGCGAAAACGCTGGTGCTGTTGCATGTACCGTTGTTTGCAATTGGTCTGAAGGTGCTGCACGTCCGCCGCGATGTCTATTACGTCGAGCATGTCATCGTCGCCAGCCATTTTCTGGTGGCGCTCCTGCTGACAACCTTGCTGGCGGTGTTGCTGCTGTTTCTGCCGGTGGAGTCGCTCTATGCCCCGGCAGAAGTGCCGGAGCCGGTCAAACGGCAGGTACTGCTGTGGGGTTTGAACCTGCCGATGGCCGCGGTACTGCTGTTGACACTCAAACGTGCCTATCGGCAATCGTGGTGGCTGGCGCTGCTGAAATTGCCGCTGGCCATTCTGGTCTTTGCGGCCGCACACATGCTGTATCGAGCGTTGACGTTTGGCGCGACGCTGATGCTGTTGTAAGCACTAACCGGGCGTTGCGTCTGACGATGCCAACACCACCCGGTTGCGGCCCTGTTGTTTGGCTTGCAGCAAAGCGCTGTCGGCGCGGTCAATGGTTTGTTGCAGATCTTCGCCGGCGCGGTGTTCGGCAACGCCGATACTGACCGTTGCCGACAACTGCTCACCATGTAGCGCGAGTTTGCGGTTGGCAAAATTCTGCCGCAGCCGCTCGGCCAGTTGCTTCGCGCCCGCCAGATCGGTGCGCGGCAACAGCAGCACAAACTCCTCACCGCCCCAGCGTGCCATGCAATCGCTGTCCCGCATGCTGGCCTGCGCGGCCGCCACCAGACTGCAGATCACGTCATCGCCCAGATGATGGCCATGGCGATCGTTGAATTGCTTGAAGTGATCGATATCGCAGATCAACACCGCCACCGGATGCACGGCGCGGTCGGCCAGCGCGAGTTGGTGACGGGCATATTGCAATAAGCTCCGCCGGTTCATCACCTCGGTCAGCGGGTCCAGCGTTGACAGCCGCTGCAGCTCATCGACACCACGCTCAATCAGGATCATCAGGTAACCGAAGCCGTTGATGGCAACGCCGATAAAAACCCCGATCAGCGCCAGCACCTGACCGACACCGGCCTGCTGAAAGTTGTATTGGTCACCAGCGCCGATCGCCTCAACCGAGCGCGCCAACATGGTCAACACGACAATCAAGTTGCCAAGTTGCAGCACATTCAGCAGATGCGAGCGGCGCAGCCGAGCTGCCGCGGCGTAAACATAAACATACTGACTGAACTGCAGCGCAAACAGGCTACTGAGCAGCCCGAGGCGGAGCGCTTCGCTGAAGCCAAAATCGCGCAGCGTCAGCTGCAGCACGGTCAGCACCAGCGTGGTCCAGCGCAGGCCACGCTCCGGCAGCTGGAAAAGCCGCGCCAGTGCGATCAGCATCAGGCCGTAGGCCATGGCCGCGCCGGCGTTCGGAATACTGCTGCTGAAAAAGTCGGGGGTGATATCGCGAAACAGACGGAACAACTGGGTGACGCCAGCCAGCAGCTGTGCCCACAACCAGAGCCGTAGCGCCGGTCGCACCTCGTCCTGATGCCGGATGCTCAGCGCTGCCGCGCCCAGAATCAGATGCAGCACACCGGTCAGAATCAGCACCGTAAAGCCATTCATCAACTGCATCGCACAACCTGCTGACGATATGCATCAAGCCCGTCGAGTATAGGCAGCCCGGTTGAAGCCGGCGTTATCTGGCACTTTCAGACCAGTAGAGTGCTTGGCAAGCCCGTGGAAATCCTTTACCTTGCCGTCCGCCATCGGAGGTCTGGCCACAGAGCGCACGCGCAGGACGCGCACAGAGGGCAGGTTCCCCACTCATCATGTTCAGTTATTCACTGCTGACGTTGACCAAGGCGGTCACCAGTCTGTTCTACCGGTTTCAGGTGAATTGGCTTAGTGACGAGCAGTTCGAGGTCAGCGATCAGGTCCGGGTGTTGGTGTTGCTCAATCACACCAGCCTGTTCGAACCGCTGTTCATCCGCATCGCCCCGCAAAAGCTGCTGCGCCACATTTCGCAGCGCTTGGTGATCCCGGTTGCCGACAGCACGGTGCAGCGACCGATTGTCGGCAAGGTGCTGACCACCATCGTGCCGGGCTCGGTGCCTATCTCACGCAAGCGCGACGATTCCTGGCAACAGTTTCTGGAAAAGGTGGCGCCGGAATCACTGGTCTGCATCCTGCCGGAAGGCCGGATGAAGCGTGCCAACGGCCTCGACAAGGATGGCAATCCGATGACCGTGCGCGGCGGCATCGCCGACATTCTGAGCCGTTTTGATCAGGGCAAGATGCTGCTCGTCTACAGCGGCGGTTTGCATCACGTGCAAACGCCGGGCGAACCGAAAGTGCGGCTGTTCAAGTCGATCAAGGTCAATCTGGAAATGGTCGACATCGCGCATTACAAAAGCCAGCTGCATCACGACGAGCACCCGCAGTTTGTCCGCAATGTCGTCAGCGATCTGCAGCAGCGTTTGCACTCCCGGGTGCCGCACTGCCCGGAACAGCCCTGCAACCGTCAGACACGCACTGGTGCTTCGGTCGTGGTCGATTCGACCGTGACCGGCCGCTCGCAGAGCTGATTGCGGCCATTCGCCTTGGATTGATACAGCGCCAGATCGGCAGCGTGAATCAGCGCCGACAATGACACCGATTGCTGGGCGGTCGCCAGACCGAAACTCGCGGTGAGCCGCACCGGCTCGCGTCGACCCGGCAGCACGGTCGTTTCCACCAGAAAGCGCAGACGCTCACCGATCTGACGAGCGGCGGCGGCATCGGTATCCGGCAACAACAGCGACAATTCCTCGCCACCGTAACGCGCGAGCACATCACCGGCCCGCAGTTCGCGCCGGATCAGCGTCGCGACCGTGCGCAACACGTCATCACCGATCAAATGGCCATGCCGGTCATTGATGGCCTTGAAATGATCGAGGTCGATCATCAACAGTGACACCGGCAAGTGCCGGCGATCGATTTGCGCCAACGCCGTTTCGGCAATCGGTTCGAACGCGTACCGGTTGTAGGTGCCGGTCAGCGCATCGGTGGTGGCACGCCGAGCCAGATCCTGCAACAACCGCTCCCGCGCCATCAGCATGAAGCCGATGCCCATCGCATAGAAAATGACGAACACGGTCAGATAAAACGCCGAGTGTACCCAGCTGACTTCATGCAGACCTTGCGACACGTGGATACCGGAAATGCCGGTCAGCAACCGCAGCAACATCAACAAAGCAATGACGAGAAAGATGACACCGAGAAAACGTCGGGCCCGCTCGTCGCGCTCGCTGCCACGCAACAGTATCCACGCCGCGTAGAGGCCCATCGGCAACAGCAGAATCGAAATCGCGTTGACCCGCTGCTGATAGCTCACGCCAGCGACCGTGACCGCGGTGAACGCTGTCATGACGGTACCGACCAACAGAATCGTCTGCTGACGGACGCGCACCGGCAACTCAAGTGCCCGCCGCACCGCTTCAATCATCAAGCCGATGCTGACAAAGATCAGCAGATTGGGGGCCAGAATCGACCACAGCGCTGGTGTATTGCTGCGAATTGCCATCAGCAAAAACGCCAGCGAAAACGCCACATACGACAGCGCCCAGACCAGGATGCCCTGACCGACTTGCTGGCGCCGCTGGGTCAGCCACATCAACAAGCTGGAAACCAGCGTGCTGAATATCAGCATGACAATCATCGTGCGTGTATCCAGCATGCGCTTGCGTCCTCAACCTGCCCCGTGTTGACTGTGCGCTGGCGCCGCACCAGCACCGGCTCAGTGTAGCGGTTTTGCCGGTTAGTGACTGCCACCGGCCGGCTTCGCCGGGCGCGGTCCGCGATGACGACCGGAATTGGGCTCACCACTGCGCCGCTGACTGCCTTGCTGCGGATGCGGCTTGTTGGTTTTCGCTGCATGGCCGCTGCGTTGGCTGGCTTCGCGCGGTTTGCCACCTTCGGCGCTGGCTGCCGGTTTGGCTTTGCCGGCACCGTGCGGACGGCGCGGCGGCCGTGGCGGCCGATCATCTTCTTCCGGCACCCGTGGTGCATTCGGATCCGGCTTGAAGCCCGGCATGATCTGACGCGGCAATTGTTGCTTGGTCAGTCGTTCGATCGCTTTCAGCAATTTTTCTTCATCGCGCTCGACCAGCGAGACTGCTTCACCACTGGCACCGGCCCGACCGGTACGGCCGATGCGGTGAACATAATCCTCGGCGACATTCGGCAATTCGAAATTGACCACGTGCGGCAACTGTTCGATATCGAGGCCACGGGCGGCAATATCGGTGGCGACCAGCACGCGAATCGCGTTTGATTTGAAATCGGCCAGGGCCTTGGTGCGGGCGCCTTGGCTTTTGTTGCCGTGAATCGCGGCGGCGGTGATGCCATCGCGACCGAGTTTTTCCGCCAGCCGATTGGCACCGTGCTTGGTGCGAGTGAACACCAGCACCTGCTCCCAGTTGTTGTCGCGCACGAGCTTGCTGAGCAGCTCGGTTTTGCGGCCGCGATCGACCGCATACACGGTCTGATCGATACGCTCGGCCGTGGTGTTGCGCGGCGCCACTTCGATCGACAGCGGGTTGTTGAGCAGGCCTTCAGCGAGCTTGCGGATATCATTCGAGAACGTCGCCGAGAACAGCAAGTTCTGCCGCTGCTTCGGCAGCAGTGCCAGCACTTTCTTGATGTCGTGGATGAAGCCCATGTCGAGCATGCGGTCGGCTTCGTCGAGCACCAGGATTTCCAGATCATTAAAACGCACGGCGTTCTGCTGATACAGATCGAGCAAACGGCCCGGTGTCGCCACCAGCACATCGACGCCTTTGCGCAGCGCCATCATCTGCGGGTTGATGCCAACGCCACCGAACACGACCGCCGAACGCAGTGTTAGAAATTTGCCGTACGTGGCAACGCTTTCCTGCACCTGTGCCGCCAGTTCGCGGGTCGGTGTCAGCACCAGTGCGCGAACGCGATTGGCCGACACTTTCTTGCCTTGCTCTTGCGCTGACTGCAACAAGCGCTGCAACAACGGCAAGGTGAAACCGGCGGTTTTGCCAGTGCCGGTCTGTGCCGCGGCCATAATGTCGCGGCCGGTCAGCACGGCCGGAATAGCCTGGGCCTGAATGGGCGACGGAGTTTCGTAACCTTGCTCGGCAACAGCGCGCAACAAGGGCTCGGACAAACCGAGAGTGGTAAAAGCCATGGATTTTTCTCAAAGCTGGCAGAAGGAAATGATGGCGCACACGGGCAAACCATCACACCAGCGGGGTACTGCGGACAGCCGATGGCATCGGCGGCAAGGCAGGAACGGCGTGGGCGAAATCGCGGGCGATCTGGCTCAGCAAACCGTGCGGTGACGTGTGATACGGGCAACTGCTGGCGGGAGGCCCCATCTACCGGGCGCGCAGCCTAACCGATCAGCGCTCAGAAAACGAGCACAATCCGCCTGAATGCGCGCCCTTGATCAGCAAAGTTGAACCTATGTGCCGCCTGCAAGGTTCACTGCAGCTGCAAGCTTCCCACGTTTGGCAGGCGACTGAGCAAATCGGGACCCAGCAAACGCGACGGTGTATAGCTGCCACCTACACCCTGCCGCTCTGACAAACCGGCGACAACCGCAAGCGCCGCATCGACAGTCAGCGTGTAGCCATTCGGCACGTCGATACGCGCGGATTTGATCACGCCCGCCGCATTGCGCGCTTCGCCCCAAACAAAGGTGCGCGCCTTGCCACGCGCGCTTTCGCTCGGGCCGCGCACTTTCTTCTCGATTTGTTTTTTCAGCAGGTTTTGTACCAAGCTCCAACCCAGTAACGGCCGGATCCAGTTCAAGCGCTTGAGTTTGCTGACAAGACCCGGCGATGCCGGAATATAGACCTCGATGTTCGGAATGCCGGTGCTGTGATAGGCAGTCGAGACATCGCCCCACGGTATCGTCATCGCCAGTTTTTCGCCGTTGCCAAAATCGATGCGGCGGGTTTTCGCGGCAAGCGGCACCGTCTTGATCTGACCGTGCTCACGGATCTTGCCGCCTTGTGCCAGGCCTTCGACCGAAGTTTTCGCCGTGCCGGGACTGAAGCTCGAGCGCGAATCAAAACCGAGCGTCAGCTGCGTGGCATCCGGCAGCGCTGCTTTCAATGCGGCCGCGACGCAGTCAGTCGGCACCACATCAAAACCGACACCGGGGCAGATCACGATGCCGGCCTGTTTTGCCTGCGCATCGAGCGTCTGGGCATATTCAAAGACACTGATCTCGCCGGTGATATCGAGGTAGTTCACCTTGGCCTGCAAACAGGCCTGCATCATCGGCGCGGCAGTGGCCGAAAACGGCCCGGCGCAATGCAACACGGTCTGCACGCCTTGTAATTGCCCGGCAATGCTGGCGACATCCTGTAAGTCGAAACAACGAAACGACAAACCCAGTTCGCTGGCCAGTGCGCTTAGCTTGTCGCGGTTGCGACCGGCCAGTATCGGTTGCAAGCCGCGCCTTTTTGCTTCGCGCGCGATCAGCTCACCGGTGTAACCATTGGCACCGTAGATCAGGAAAGTATTCATCCGTTTGCTCCGGTCTTCTGTTCGGTCGTCGTCTTGTGCTCGATTGCTGTCTTTTGCTCAAGCGCCGCCTTGTATTGCGCAGCCTTGGCATTCCGTTGGCGGATGTAGTTCAGCATGGCGCGGACATACAGCCGCGGCGAGATGCGCTTGAGCCAATACAAGCGTTTGCTTTGCGGCTGGCTCAGCACCAGAAACTGTTTTTTTCCGACCGCACGAAGAATGTCATCGGCAATTTGTTCGGCGGTAAAGCCGGAGCGCTTGATCAGTTTCTCGACCACTAGCTTCATTTCCGGATTCGGTGTTTGCAGGCTCAGATGCAGATCGGTATCGAAAAACGACGGGCAGGCCACGGTGACACCGATGCTGTCATCGTGCAGTTCCATGCGCAGCGTTTCCGACAGCGAGATCAGCGCCGCCTTGCTGGCGTTGTACGCCGCCATGGTCGGCGCATTGGCGATGCCGGCAAACGACGCGACATTGACGATGTGACCAGATTTTTGCTGGCGCATCTGCGGAATGACATGGCGACAACAACGCACCGCGCCAAACAGATTGGTATCGAACAAGGCCTGCCAGTCGCTGATTGGTGTGTCGACGAGATGACCGGCATGGGCGTAACCCGCGTTGTTGATGAAGACATCGATGCGACCGAGCTCATGCACCGTCGCCTCGACGAAGCTGCGCACGCTGTCGTCATCGGTAACATCGCAACGCCAGCTGAAGACGCGGGCCTTGATCGCGTCAAGCTGGGCCTTGGTTTCCAGCAGCTTGTCGACATTGCGACCGGCAATCGCGACCGCATAACCGCGCGCAGCATAACGCAACGCCAGGGCGCGGCCGAGTCCGGAGCCGGCGCCAGTGATGGCAACCACTTGAGTCATGTTCCACCATGGGGTTTGACCAGTGAAGCCGCCACGATGCGACATGCGCGACAGTGATGCAAGTTGTGGCAGCAGGAAATGCTGGATTCAGCGTGGCGCTTGCTGGCTGCGGTGACGGTACAGCCAGTAGACACCGGATAGCAGCGTCGCCACTGCCGCCGGCAAGGCCAGCGCTGTGTAGGAATAATGCTGATAGGCGACGGTGCCGACCGCGCCGCCGACAATGAAGCCGCTGATAAGGAACAGATAGAGTTTGACCCGACGCGCATCGACGCTGAGCCCACGCAGCGCCTGACCCAAATAAATGCCGAGATCGGTGAACATGCCGGAGACATGAGTCGTGCGAATGACCGCACCGCTATAGGTACTCGCCATCGCGTTCTGCAAACCGCAGGCTGCCGACGCCAGATAGTGGCCGGTATCGGAGCCATGATTGAGCAGCGCCATGGCAGTCAACAGCAACGCCGCTTCGAGCAGCAGCGCTGCACCATAGCGGCGACCGAGCCGCAGATGAGCATCGCGGATGATGAGACCGCTGATCACCGCGCCAAAAACAAAGCAGAGCAGGATCAGCAGCAGATGCCAGCTGCCAAGCCAATCGCCTTGTGCCAGCGTGGTGCCGAGGATGGTCGAGCTGCCGGTCAGGTGCGACACGGCTTGATGCTGGAAACCGAGAAAGCCGACCGCGTTGACGCTGCCGGCAATAAACGCCAGCGCGACACCACCGGTTTCAACCCATGCTGGCAGCCGTGCGGTCATCGCGTGATACCCAACTGCTGCAGTTGCCGATCATGCCAACGCGGCAACAGCAGTTGTGCCGCGAGCGCGCCGAGGCCGGCGAGTGCCATGTCTTTCTGGGTGTCCCAGACATCGCCTTGCAGGGCGAGAAATTCTTCGGCGCTGCCGCCGAGTGCCATCGCGGCGCCCCACTCGATCAGTTCATAGACCGCGCTGATGGCAAGACAGACGCAGAGCACCAGAAAGAACAACCAGCCGCCACGTTTGAGTCCCGTCAGCCGCAGCAACAGCTCACGGGCGATCATCGCGGGAATGAAGCCTTGGGCAAGATGGCCGATGCGATCGTAGTGGTTGCGGCTCAGCTCAAAGGTATCGCGCAGCCAGTCGAAGGCCGGCACCCGGGCGTAGGTGTAATGGCCGCCGACCATCAGGATCAGGCTGTGGATCAGAATCAGGACGTACAACAAGGTGGTCAGCGGAAAGCGTTGGTAAGTCCACGCCATCAACACCAGACCGATCAGCGCCGGCGCCACTTCCAGCCACCAGGTCAGCCGGTCGTAGGGGTTGATTGCCGACCACGCGAGCACGGCGAAGAAAATCGCCAGCCAGAGCATGCTGCGCGCGGTCAGAACCGAAATCGTCGCTGTCATTCGCGTCATCCGTCAGCCAGTTGTCTGCTGCATCACATGTGTTTGAGCAGACCACAGTGCCGCGAGTGTAGCGCGAAAAAACAAAACCCCGCAGCGCGGGGTTTTGTTCTGACCGGATGGCATCGACGGGCGCGGTTCACGCGGCCTTTTTTCACGCCGCCTTGATGATGTCGATGCTGCCGTTCGACCAGCGCGGCGTCCGATCGATGAGCGGATAGACACTGGCTTGACCGGCGATGATCGCTTCCAGTTCCTGCTGGCCGATGTGCGGCGTCAACCACTCCAGCAACTGCCGACCGTAGCGGCGCAGCAGCGTGTTGTGGCGCAGCAGCACCCAGGTCACGCAAGACGGGATCGCGCTCGGGGCCGGCAGCGCAACGAGTTCGTTCAGGTCATCGCGGTTCACCGCCATTTCGGCGAGGATGCCAACGCCCATGCCGGCGCGCACATAGGTCTTGATGACGTCAGCGTCGCGGGCAGTAATGGCAAACTTCGGCGTCAGGCCTTGATCGCGGAAGGCTTGATTCAGCGAGCTATCGGCATTGACCGACGAGTCGTAGCTGACCAGCGGATACTTGGCCAAATCGGCAATTTGCAGCGCCCGCTTGAGCTGGGTCAGCGGGTGATCTTTGGGCACCAGCACCACGCGCTGCCAGCGATACGCCGGCAAACTGATGAGGCCTTCCGAGGCCGCACCGGTGCTGGAGTTGAATCCGAATTCCACCGCGCCGCTTTTCACCTTGGCGACGATATCGGCATCGCTCTCTTGGGCGATGTGCAGCGACACGTCCGGATAGCGCTGGCGGAAACGGGCAAGCGTTTCGGGCAGCACGAAGCGGGCCTGGGTGTGGGTGGTGGCGATGGTGATGGCGCCTTTGGCGTCGGCACGCGAATCGGCGGCAAGCGCCTTGATGTTCGCGGCTTCGCGCAGGATGACGCGGGCTCGTTCAATGATGGTTTGACCGGCCGGCGTGATGCTGTCGAGGCTTTTGCCCTTGCGGGTAAAAATCCGCAGACCGAGCTCGTCTTCGAGTTGTTTCAGCTGCTTGCTGATGCCCGGCTGGGTGGCGTACACGCGCTCAGCGGCGAGCGTGATGTTCAGGCCTGAATCGGCGATGGCGATTAAGTAGCGTAGCTGTTGCAGGGTCATGACAACTCTCTCCGTTGCGATCGTTGCTGGCGGCGGTCCA
>CAMLKQ010000038.1 GCA_946480585.1 uncultured Kangiella sp. | reverse complement strand
GTGCTCGGCAACTGGCCGTTCCAGCGTTCGGCTTTGGTCAGTTCAACGAGGTTCTGGTTCTGGGCGAGGGCGCTGGCTTTGGCTTTGATGGCAAGCGCTTCGGCTTCGCCGCGCAGGCGGGTCGCTTCAGCTTCGGCGCGGGCACGGGCCAGATTGGAATCAGCTTCACCCTTGGCCTTGGTGATGGCGATTTCGGCGTTGACCTTTTCCTTTTCCAGGTTCTGCTTCTCAGTCTGCACCAGCACTTCGGCCTGCATGCGCTGCTCAATCGACTTTTCGTAGGCATCGGAGAAGTCGATGTTTTCGATCTGGACGCTGTCGATCACAATCGGACCGACCACGGCTTTGCGGATTGCTGCCGTCACATCCTGAACAAACTGCACCCGGTTTTGCACCGCGGAAATCGCCGTGTACTGGCCGAATACGTTTTCGACCTGGGTTGGTACTTGCCGGTCGACCAGACGACTGGTGATGCCTTCGATGCTGCCGTATTCGGTATACAGCGCGATCACTTCGGTCGGCGGCACATGGAAACTGACCGAGGCTTTGATAATCGCCGTCTGCTGGTCCTTGCTGTAGGCCTGCACGCCGTTGTACTGGACGGTGAGATTCTGGATGGAAATTTTCTTGATGGTGTCGAAGAACGGCAGCTTCATGCCGAGACCCGGTTCGGCGCTGCCGACGACGGCGCCGTTGCGCAAATGCACGCCACGCTCGCCCTGATCAACGGTGTACCAGCTGCCGAACAGCAGCATCGTGCCAAACAGCGCAACAAGGGCTAGCAGGATCAACTTGATTTCAATACGCATGGAACGTCCTTGGTCGGTGGTGAGAAAGTGAAGCGCATTGCTTCAGTATTGGCTTTTCGGCTATCGCGATGGCGAGCCCGGCACTACTGCGTCAGCGCAAGTGTTAGGGTCACTCGCCAAGCTGTCACGAATAGGCGGAGTGACCGTGTTGACAGCGGGTCAAAACAAGTCCGCCCGCTGAATCTTGAACGGCAAGCTGGTCAGCCGTTCGCCGTTGGCGTGGATGTCGAGGAAGTAATCACCGTCCGGAAATCCTTCGACCGGTCGGTCGATCTGGAAACGCAGCTCGCCGGCGTCGTAATTCAATGACAACTTGCGGCTGCCCAGTTTGATCTGGTGGGTGTCGTCATACAGTGTTGCTTCGACAACCGTGCCGCCGGCTTTGAAATTTTGGTAGGTGAACGCGGCATGCAGGCTGGTGCCGATCACCAGTATCGTGGTTTGTTCAGTCGGGATGCTGTTGAGCGGGTTGCCCGCGGCACGCAGGACGAGAATTTCCGGTCGCAGCAGTTCGGCGTCGAGTGCGTCAGCCGGTTTCGGTTTGCGCGCCGTGGTAGCTTGCACAATCACTTTGCCAGCATCGGCGATGTCCTTGCTGTCGGGGTAGCGTTCTTTGGCGCCGGCATAGAGTGCACTGGCTTCGGTGACATTGCCCTTGCGCCACAAGCGTTCAATTTCGTCGGCGAGCCGTACTTCGATCTCGGACAGGCCGCGCAGCGCGAGTGTGCTGGCAGGATCGATGCCCTGGGCTTTCTTATACTGATCGTAGGCGTTGTTCTCAGGCGGGGTGATGAGCGCGCCGGCGGTTTCGAATTTCTTGGCTTTGTCGAGATAAGGCTGTGCCTGCTCAGCGCGGCGTGCGGCATCAATTCGCTGCTTGAGCAAGCCGACTTCGCGCGCTTTTGGCGCCAGCACCACCGCACGCTCATACAGCATGGTCGCGCGCAACCCGTCACCGGCTTTGCTGGCATCCATGCCTTGTTTGGCGAGTGCGATGCCAACATTTTTGCGACCGTCTTTCGCCGCCTTGTTGCCGCTGTCGAGCCGCAGTACCTGACTGTACAGCGCCTCGGCATTGTCATTGGCCGGCTCGATCAGTTTGCCGGCTTTCAGCCGCTTGTCGGCGTCGGCGAGCAGCTGGGCGATTTGCGCCTGCTTGGGATCAACGGCCGGTTCGGTGGCGACCGTGTTCGGTTCGCTGACGGCTTCGCTTGCCGGCGTTGCTGGTGCGGACTTCGTTGTCGCTGCGTCAGTGCTCGCGGCATTGCTGGTGTCGCCGCCGTCAGCGGCGGCGGCCGCTCCGGTGTTGCTGCTGCCGGCGTTTTCATCTGCGCCTGGTGCGGTGGTGGTGCCGGTCGTGTCGCTGGCAACGTTAGCGGTCGGCGCTGTCTCAGTAGCGGTGGTTGCGTTGCTGTTGTCGCCAGCACCGATTGGTTCAACGCCGCTGTCTGCCGATGCTGGTGCCGTTGTGGCCGACGGATCCGTTGTCGACGAGGGCGATATCGCGGGTGCCGTGGTCGAATTCGCTGTGTCAGTTTGTTGCGACGGCTCATGGGTGGCATCAGTGCGCAAGTTCTGCTGCTGATACCAGTACCAGCCGCCACCGGCGGCAGCGAGCACGGCGGTAATCGCGAGCACCAGCGGCAATTTCGATTTTTCAGCCGGGCTGCTGATGACCAGCGGTGGCGCCGTGCGGCTGCCGGCGCGTTTGCCAGGACCGCCGGGGCGATCATCGGCACTGGCGGTGAGCGCGCCTTCACCGGCGGCCGGTGTGCCGGTGCGCGGCGGCGTCACGAGCGGTGTTGAAACCGGTACCGAGCCGGGCACTGGTGTCGGTGTCAGCACGGTCGGATTGGCGCCGCTGATCACGGTGGCTGCGGCAGGCGGTGCTTTGCTGGATTGCTCGGCCTGCTTCAGGTGTTGCCGCCAAGCAATTTCGAGTTCCGGTGCCAGCGCGGCGATCAGCGCATCCATTGCCTCGGCGAATTCGGCGCCGCTCTGGAAGCGTTTGTCGGCCGCCTTGGCCATGGCCTTGTCGATGGTGTGTTGAAACGCAATGAGCGCGGCCGGCAGCCGCGGCACCGGTTCGACCGCGTGCTTGATGCCGACGGCGACCGCCGAATCGGCCGTGAACGGCACTTCGCCGACCAGCAGGTAATACAACACCACGCCGAGGCTGTAGAGATCGGTGCGGTGATCGAGCGGTTTGCCGAGCGCCTGTTCCGGGCTCATGTAGCTTGGCGTGCCGATGGCGGTGCCAGTCTGGGTCAGGCCGCCTTCGGTACCGGACGGCCGCGCGATGCCGAAATCGGTCAGCACGGCGCGGCTGCTGTCTTCGTTCAGCAGCACGTTTTCCGGTTTGATGTCGCGATGAACGTAGCCTTTCTTGTGCGCATATTCGAGCGCCAGCGCGACTTGCTTGACGGCGGTAAGCGCCTGTTTGAGCGTCAGTTGAAAGCGGCGGTTTTTCAGATCATCGCCCGGGACATATTCCATGGCGAGGTAATGCTGGCCGTCGTGTACGCCAACGTCATAAACGGCGACGATATGCGGGTGATTGAGCTGGGCGACGATGCGGGCTTCGCGCAAAAAGCGCTCGCCGTAGGAGGCATCGCCGCGCGCCAGCAGCGGCGACATGATCTTGAGCGCCACCTCGCGCTGAAAATTTTCCTGGATGGCCAGATAGACGGTGGCCATGCCTCCTTCGCCGAGGGTGCGGACAATGCGATAACCCGGAATCCACATGGCGATGAGCAACCCCACTCGTAAGACCATCCTGATGACGCCGGCTGTTATGGTCAGCCGTGCGGCCTGCAAACATTGCAGGAAAGCGTCCGGTCAGTATCGATTGTGCGTGCCAGCTGTGCAAGCCAGCCGCTACCATCACGGTCTGTTTGTTGTGCGAAGAGCAAGAGATGACCGATGTCATTTGCGGCCGTGGCCGCCTGGGCCAGCGTATCGCGGCAGTGATGACGGCGGCCGGCCGCACGCCGCTGTCGCTGCGCATCGACCCGCAACAGGGGCTGGTCGCCAGCACCGGTGTGTTGCCGACGGCAATCGATTGTTTGGTGATCTGTCTGGTGCCGCGGCATCCGGACGGTGGTTCCGGCTGGTTGGGTCTGCTCGACGGCCTGAGTGCTCAGGTGCGGCGCGGTGACCTGCATATCAAACGGGCGTTGCTGGTGTCATCGACCGCGGTGTACGCGAGCCACGCGAGCGGCTGGGTCGATGCCGCGACGCCGGTGACGGCGGAAAGCCCGCGCAGCGCCGGCTTGATCGAAGCCGAGCAGCGCACGCGCGAACTGGCGCCGGAAACGGTGGTTGCGCGTTTGGCTGGCATCACCGGCCCAGGCTACGAGCGCTACGATCCGGTTGCAATGAGCATGAGTCAGCCCCGACACGCCATCGATGTGCGCGCCGCCGCGAACATACTGGCAACGCTGGCGATGGCACCGTCACCGGTACCGGCCTGTGCAGTGATCACTGACGGCGCGATCTATTGGCAGGGTCGCGCGCTGCCAGCGTCAGCGGAACAGCCGGAGCTGATGGCGCTGAGTCAGCAGCATCGCTTGATGCGGCCATCACATACCGGCCGGCCGTAGCCGTGTCTGTTGCACAACGGACGGTGAACGCAGTGGTCGGCGAACGGCGTTCAAGGAGACGAGCATGACAACAGCGGCGATTCAGGGCGTTGGCCAGATCGCGGTTTACGTAAAGGATTTGCCAGCGGCCGTGGCGTTCTATCGCGACCGGCTGGGTTTGCCGTTGTTGTTCGAAGTTGCCGGCATGGCGTTTTTCGACGTCGCCGGTGTGCGCTTGATGCTGACCCAGCCGAATGCCACTGATCCGGAAACGCGCGCCTCGATTCTCTATTTCCGGGTCAAGGATATCAACGCGACTTGGCAAGAGCTGATGCAAGCCGGCACTGTCGCGAAAGAAGCGCCACAACAAGTGCATGTCGCGAATGGCTCGGCGTTGTGGCTGGCCTTTTTTGAAGACCCGAGTGGCAACGTCATGGCCTTGATGGAAGAGCGAAAGCTGCCCACTTGAGTCATCGCCACCCAACGCAGGAGTACCGATCCTTGCAACCGCCAACGCAAAGGCTAGCAACGCCAATCATGCGCCGATGGCTGACGATTTTGTCGGTCGGCTGCTTGTCATTCGTGCTGACAACAAGTGTGCGTGCTGACGAGCGTTATCGTGATCAGGTCGAGACCGGCCGGTTAGCGCAATTGCCTGCTGAGGTTTCGTGGCTATTGCCGGAGCCGATCGCGGCACTGGAGGCGCTGCTGGCCAGTGCGCCAGCGGAGGAAGTCGCTACCACACAAGCCGAGCGTATCGGCACGGACCTGTGGCAGCGCGTTCGTCTGAACGTACAAGGTCGTGTATTCGATGATCGACCGTTGTACTGGACGCGCCTCGCGCTACAAAAGCGGCTGCAACAGTATGCGCGCGAACGGCACTGGTCGGCGGCCACGCAGCAGCAACTGTGGTTGGCGCTGGAGTACGCCAGCCGCGGTATCAATTCGATTGCCTACACGGACGCACCCGAGCGGGTTTTCCTGACCGGATTTGATCCGTTCCGGCTTGATCAGCACCTCAACCAGAGCAATCCGTCCGGTCTGGCGGCGTTGGCGCTGGATGGCACGGAGTGGCTCATTGCGGGCCGTCGGGTACAGCTTGAAGCGGTGATGATTCCGGTGCGCTTTGCCGACTTTGATGCCGGGATGATCGAGGCCGTGCTGACGCCGCAATTCAGCGATCCGCAGCTGCGCTTGCTGGTGACGATCAGCATGGGTCGCAGCGGATTCGATCTCGAACGGTTTCCCGGCCGTCGTCGCAGTGCCGATGCCACCGACAATCGCCTGCTGAAAGCCGGCGGCACTCTGGAGCGGCCCGTGTTGCCGCGATTGGGCGAACACGCGCTGACGGGACCGGAATTTGTCGAGTTCAGTTTGCCGGTGACGCGCATGCTGCGCATTCAACAGCCGTTTCCGGTGACCGACAACGGCGAGGTGGTGACCAAGGCTGGTGTAATCCGCGCGCGCTCACTTGCCGATCTGCAGTATCACACCGCGGTCAGCGGCAGTGGCGGTGGTTACCTGTCGAACGAGATTTCCTATCGCAGCCTGCTGCTGCGTGACGCGCTGCGCCCCGATCTGCCGGTCGGTCACATCCACACGCCGCGCGTGCAAGGATATGACCCGGTGCAGGAACAGAAAATCGTCGAGCAGATTACGGCGCTGCTGAAAGCGGCGCTGAGCGGGCCGTGAGCGGCGGCCGCGCATCGGTCGAGGCGTCACTCCGCCAGCAAAAACGCCGTGGCATCGGCAACGACGTCGCGATCTTTCAGAATGCGGCGATGGCCGAGACCGTTGGTGGTTTGCAGCCGCGCTTGCGGCCAGGCGGCGGCGAGCTCCGCGCCGCGGCTGTGCGGTACGTCGCGATCCTGCAGATCGTGAATGATCAAGGCCTGGCTGCGCAGGGCAGGCGCCATTTTCACTGCATCCAGATCGGCAAAGCGGACGCCGAGTTTTTGTTCCCAGTGCTGATGCAAGCGCTGCCGGCTGGGTTCGCCGAGACCGAGCATGCGAACCAGATTCTGGGTGAAGTCGAGAATGCGCACCGGCGGTGCAATCAACACAGCCTTCGGCACCAGCAAGCCTTCGGCCATCGCGTGCAACAGTGACGGACCACCAAACGAGTGCGTGATGGCGCCGTCGATCGGGCCGATATAGCGCACCGTTTGCTGCAGGGCGCGACTGAATTGCGGCAGTGATGACCAGCGGCCGTGCGAGTGGCCGTGACCGGGTGCGTCGAGGGCGATCACTTCTTTGCCGGCCGCCAGCAGCGACGGCAGAAAACCATGCAGCTGACTGGCCCGGCCGGCCCAGCCGTGCATCAACAGCACCCGGCCGGTTTGCTGGCCTTCGGGGCGCCAACGATAGACCGCCAAGGCTTTGCCATCCCATTCCGGCACCGGCATGTCGCGGGTGTACAAGGTGCGGCGCTCGGCCTGTGCCAGCCAGCGCTGCTCTTCTTGCGGCCACGGATAGCGCTTCGGACTGGCGAAAACCCGGTTCAGTGCCGCCAGCGTCAATGCCGGTGACAACCGCTCCAGCCATTGAAAGCCGAGCTGGACCGGCAGCGGGATATCACTTGATCGAACGGTCGTGCTTTTGGTGGGCGGCAAAACGGTTTGCATGATGAGTCTCCAAAAACTGGGATCAGTGGCGGGAGAGGTGGACTGGCGGGTGATCGAGCAACCGCTCAAAGCCGGTCCGAGCGCGGTCGACCGCGTTGCGTTGGCTCAGCAAGCGCTGGTCGTGATGGCAGGCGAGCACCAGCGCAAACATTTCAAATCCGAACTGTTCGACATCGGTTTCCGGCGGCAATTCGCCTGCTTCCACCGCCATGCCGATGGCCTTGAGCAGCGATTGTCGCCACTGGCCTTGCTGTTGCTGCAGAAAATCGCGGACCGGACCAGGTTTGTCGTCGAACTCGGCGGCGGCAGCAATGAACAGGCAGCCGCCGGGCAAACCGCTGGCCACGGAATAGGCCAGCCAGTGGTCAAGAATGGCACGAATCCGGGCGAGGCCGCGCGGCGCTGCCAGCGCCGGCCGTAACACCTGATCGGCAAAACGCTCGGCGGCTTCCTTGAGCACCGCGATCTGCAACTCTTCCTTGGAGCCGAAATGGGCAAACACGCCGCTCTTGGACATGCACAGCCCTTCGGCCAGCGAACCGATGGTCAAGCCTTCGAGACCGCATTCCCGGGCCATGGCCAGGGCGGTGCCGAGGATGTGCTGACGGGTTTGTTCGCCTTTGCTCATTGCGCCGCTACGGAAACAGATTGGATTGTGCAGAAAATGAACAATAGAACGACCGTTCGTTAATGTCAAGAGCCAGTGAAGGTCAGCTTGGTACGGCAGCCTCAGCGGGCTTAAGCTGGCCGAGTCGGATGTCGCCTGCCGTTGATGGGGCGTTTCTAGGTACTAATGCGGTTTCACGGAGGGTCCCATGAATATCAAGACGCTGATCTGTTTTGCGCTCGGCTTAGCCTCATCGGCAGCACTATCTGTGGAGTCGAGCTATACGATCTATCAGCAGAATGGCTTTAAGGCCGAAGCAACGGTCAACGATTGCGCCAGCGGTTGCAGCCGGCAGCTGGCGGTGATGGCGCGTTACGATTTTCTCTACGACGGTGACTACGACGATCTGTTGGCGATGTTGCAGGCGTTTGGATTGCGAGTTTCGATTTACGACGGGCAGTGGAGCGATGCCGATGAGGGCGAGGTGGTGATGAAGGTAAGTAGCACGATTCATCAACGCCAGCGCTGGCGCCGTGCGAATCTGCGGCGAAAAATCGAAACGCCGACTCAAATGGCCAGTGCCATTCATGCAACGGTCCCGGCTGGCACCATGGTCACGCTCGAATTTCATCAGACGCCGTTGCCTTTGGTCGGTAGCGATTTCACCATCAACGTAAGACGCTACGCGAATGACACACTTGTGTCGTCCGGCTCGCGCGCGGTCGCGCCAATAAGCGATGGCAATATTTATAACGACGAACCCTAAGCGTACTGCCCTGCTCGCCGGATATTTCGGCGAGCAGGGCCAATCCCTCTCGCAGCACACTCAAACCGCCTCCCGCCAAGCATATAGCCAAACGGAAAGTCATTTATGAATGTAACGCTGCCTTATCAGCGCTACGCAATGTTAGATCTCGCCCGCGGCATCGCTGTGCTCGCCATTCTGGTTGTCAATATCTGGGCGTTTGCATTGCCGTTTTCGGCGTATGGCAATCCCTCGGTGTATGGTGACATGAGCGGCGCCAACTACTGGACGTGGTTGCTCAGCTATGTCTTGGTGCAGGAAAAATTCATCACGATTTTTTCCCTGTTGTTTGGCGCCGGTGTGGCGTTATTTGCTGATCATGCCAGGACGCGATCCGAACCGGCGGCCGCATTGCATTACCGGCGCATGATTACGTTGCTGGTGATCGGGCTGTTGCATGCATATGGATTGTGGTCGGGCGACATCCTGACGGCATATGCGGTGCTCGGCATGGTGTTGTACCTGTTCTTGCGCTGTGCCGATCGCACCTTGTTGCTGTGGGCTCTGGCGTTGATCGGCATCAGTCTGCTGCTGCTGGCGGCGTTTGCCGTGTCACTGCGGAAATTGCCGGCAACCGATTTGGCCGAGCTGAGTGAATTCTGGCAGCCCGGAGCGGCGCAGGTCGCGCAGGAAATTGCCAATTACCGCGGCGGCTGGTGGCAACAGATGCAGACCCGGGTGCCGACAACGCTCGAACTGCAGACCATGTTGCTGTCGTTCTACTCCATCCGTCTGCTGGCGCACATGCTGCTCGGTGTTTACCTCTATCGCTCCGGCTTTCTGACCGGCGCTTGGTCTGTGTCGGCGTATCGATGGTGCGCGCTGCTCGGCTTGGGTATCGGTTTGGCGATGGCCTACCGCGGCGCCATCGGCAATGTCGAAGCTGACTTTGCCTTTGCGCACGCGATGGGGTTTGGCCAGCTCTGGAACAACATCGGCTCGCTGATCGCCGCGCTCGGTTACCTCAGCCTGTTTGTGCTCTGGTCGCAGTCACGCTTTGCGCTGCGCTTGAGGCAATGGCTGGAGCAGGCCGGCCGCACCGGTTTCACGCTTTACCTTGGCTCGACCCTGATTTGCACGACGCTGTTTTACGGCCATGGCCTCGGCTTGTTCGGCACGCTGGACCGGTTTGCCCTGTTCGTAATCGTGCTGGCGATCTGGGTGCTGTTGCTATTGTTTGCGCACGTCTGGTTGGCCCGATTCCGACAGGGCCCGCTCGAAGCGCTGTGGCGCTACTGCACCTATGGCAAGCGCTGAGCGGTGTTCGCGTGAAACAGGCATTGCAGTTGTAGGTGAGTCATCACTGACAGCGTTGGGTATCGGTTTGTAGCGCCGTGCTACAAAATTTTCCGTCAGAACGATGCGATCCATGCTGGTATTTTCTGGCCGCTGTCCTAGTCTGCTTGGCGGCAGCTCACCTTCCCGCAGTGAGCCGCGCCGCCGCTGTGTGACGACGTGAGCAAAATGGGTGTCGGCTGAAACCGACGCAGTCCTGTTGCCGGGAAACCGCCAGGATGAAGCCGTGCACCGTTGTCTGTCTGTTGTGTCTTTCCGCTTCGTCTCTTGCACTGCTGATTGCGGTCCTTCCGGATCGGCATCAGCAGCGGGCTTGCCATACGCCAAGAAAACAGAGAGGGATGATCACAATGATTCAAACAACGATTCAAACAATGACACAACATCGCACTGAAAAACGCCGCACGCCGGTCGCAGGCTGGCTCGCCATCATCGCTGTACTGGCAGCGGGCTGCGCCAGTGCAGCCGAAAAGCGCGACCTGCATCAACACAAGGCGGCGCTGTTGCCACCGCCAACATTGGCCATGCAAGGGCAGCGCGCCGATGCCTTGCTGACACTCGCCGCCGATGAAAGCCTGCAGCTGCTGCGTGAGCATAGCGATGCGCAGGGCCGTCGCTACCAGCGCTGGCAGCAACACTACCGCGGCATTCCGGTTTGGGGTGAACAGATCGTGGTGGTGCGTGATGCGCAGCAACGGGTGACCAATCTGCACGGCAGCCAGATCACCGGTATCGGTACGGATTTGCTCAGCGTCACGCCACGGCTCGATGGGGCGGCCGCCCTCGCCAGTTTGAAACGCAACCGCGGCGTGCCGCGCACGGCAAGTCAGTTCGATTATCGCAACGAACAAAGCCAGCTGATGATCCATCTCGACGGTGATCGCGCCAAGCTGGTCTGGTTCGTCAGCTACAACGCCGATGTCGCCGCCGGTGGTGAGCCGTCACGGCCGCATGCCCTGATTGATGCTCAAACCGGCCGGGTGATCAAAGCCTGGGATGCACTTGCCTACCAGAACGCGACCGGTCCCGGTGGCAACACCAAGACGGGTGTCTACGAATACGGCACGGACTTCGGCTATCTGGATGTCAATGCCAGCTGCCAGATGAACAACAGCAATGTCCGAACGATCAACCTGAATCAAGGCACGTCGGGCGGCAGCGTTCATCAGTTCACCTGTCCGCGCAATACCGTCAAGCAGATCAATGGCGCCTATTCGCCGTTGAACGACGCGCACTACTTCGGCGGCGTGATCTACAACATGTACCGCGATTGGTACAACACTGCGCCACTGACCTTCCAGCTGACCATGCGCGTGCACTATTCCAACAACTATGAGAACGCATTCTGGGATGGCTCGCAGATGACCTTCGGTGATGGCGCCAGCCGGTTCTATCCGCTGGTCAGTCTCGATGTGGCGGCGCACGAAGTGTCGCACGGGTTCACCGAGCAAAACTCGGGGCTCGTTTATTCCAATCAGTCCGGCGGCATGAATGAAGCCTTCTCCGACATGGCTGGCGAAGCCGCCGAGTACTACATGCGAGGCACGAACGACTGGATGGTCGGCGAGCAGATTTTCAAATCGGCCGGTGCCTTGCGTTACATGGATGACCCGACCCGCGACGGCAATTCGATCGGCCACGCCAGCAACTATACCTCCGGCATGAACGTGCACTACTCGAGTGGTGTCTACAACAAGGCATTCTATTTGCTGGCGAACAAAGTCGGCTGGAACACCCGCAAAGCCTTCGATGTGTTTGTTGACGCCAACCGCAACTATTGGACTGCCAACATGACCTTCAATCAGGCATCGTGTGGTGTCATCGATGCCGCCACCGCACGCGGTTACAGCGCGGCAGATGTGACCGATGCGTTCAGTCAAGTCGGCGTGACCTGCGGCACCACGCCACCGCCAGCCGATACCGAAGTATTCAACGGCACGCCGATCAGTAACCTCAGTGGCGCCAGCGGTTCGGATCGCTATTTCTTTGTGAATGTGCCGAGCGGTGCCAGCAATCTGGTCATGGCAATCAGCGGCGGCACCGGTGATGCCGATCTGTACACCCGGTTTGGCAGCAAGCCGACCACCAGCAGCTACGACTGCCGGCCGTACAAGGGAGGCAATGCCGAGAGCTGCACGGTCGCAGCACCACAAGCTGGCAAGTACTACATCAATATCCGTGGCTACTCGGCTTACAGTGGCGTGACGCTGTCGGTCAGCTACACCACGGGTGGCGGTGGCGGCGGAGGTACCAGCTTTGAGAACACCACCGATTACAATATTCCGGACAACAACAGCACCGGCATCAGCAGCCCGATCGCAGTTACCGGTACTGGCAATGCCGGCACGGTCAGCGTACAGGTCGCGATTGTTCATCCGTACATCGGCGATCTGATTGTCGATCTG
>CAMLKQ010000037.1 GCA_946480585.1 uncultured Kangiella sp. | reverse complement strand
TAGGTGTCGTGGCGCAAGCCCAGCGTGGTTTGCCAGTGCGGCGACCATTGCCGCTGATGCTGCAGATAGCCACCGGTCACCGTGCGCTCAACAGGCGGCACCAGATCGTTGATATCCTGCACTTCACCGAGATAGGCAAAGTCGGTCAACCGATAATTGGAATGCAGCTTCGCCCGATGAATGCGTTCTTCTGACAGGCGCATGCCGGCACTGATGGCATCTTCGGCGCTGAGTTGCCACACCCCATCCAGATCCAAGGCATCGCTGGCAGATTTCACCGAGAACCCACCGAGCCAATCAGCGGCAAAAAACGGTGGCGTGCCGGCGGCGGCGCGGTTGGCATAACTGAGTTGATCAATGACGTGACGGCTCAATTGCGCTTTCAATTGCCAGCCGGCATCCGGATCTTGCCATTGGCCACGAAAACCGGTTTCGTAACCCTCTTGGTCGGTGCGGTTGTCAGGATGGACAAAGTTCACCTGATAGAAGCCATCCAGCTTTTGCTGATAAGCCCAGCCATACCACTCCAATGCCTGATAGCCGAGACGGGCACTGAAATTTTCGCTGCGATACGGATCACGGATTTTGTCGATACGGCCGGTGGTGTCATTGTCGATGGTGTAGTGCTGACCGTCCGAGCGCTGCACGGCGACGTGCGCGTTGCCAGACCAATCATCGTTGCTGAAGCCGGATGTCGCGGCGAGTTCGGACAGGCCATCTGTTCCGACACCAACGCGGAGCCGCTCGGTGTCGGTACGGGTGATGATATTGACGACGCCGAGCAACGCGCTGGAGCCATAAAGTGCGGAGCCGGGGCCGCGAATGATCTCGACGCGGGCGGCATTGCTGAGCAGATGTTGAAACATCTGCCCGGTGCCGCCGTTGTACGGTGAGTTGATACGACGACCATCGATCATCAGCAGCAACATGCTGCTGAAGTCGTCACGCACGCCGCGCACTTCGTAGCTGTCCAGCCACGGGCTGGTGCCGCTGTTGCGATAGCTGCGCATGCCCGGCACGTAGCCCAGCAATTCACCGAGCGTGCGCACGCCGAGCCGCTGCAAATCGTTGTCGGTGAAGACGGTGACCAGACTGGCGGTGTCGCGCAGCAACTGTTCATTGCGGCTGGCGACACTGACCTTGATTTGACTGAGCTCTTCCAGCGAGAGATCAAACAGTTCATCCGGGGAGCGGGGCGGTTCGCTTGCTGCGCAGGCGCCATTGGCCGCCACGATGGCCAGCACACCCCAAGCCCAGCTCAGCGGCGTCCTTGTCATGGCAGCCTCCCTGTCATCCCGTGCCAGCAAGTATAGATTCTGCGTGGCGAGATAAAGCCGGTCCTTGACACAAATTTGGGGCCGCGCAACAAGAGCCGAGCCAGCGGTCAGAACTGCAGCCGGACTTTCACCAGAAATTGGTCGGAATCGCGCAGGCGCAGGGCGTCATCAAACAGCTGACCGGCCGAGTCATCGCGGTTTTGCTCGGAAAATCCGCCGCGCGCGTAGACCACAAACAGATCCGACAGCGAACCGAGCTGGTAGCGGTATCGCAGTTGCAGGCCGAAGGTGTTGATTTGCAGATTGTCCGCGGCGGTGCCGGTTGCCTGCATCTGCTCATCGACCAGTTGGTAGCGCTCGCCGTGGTCGGCGCTGATGGCAACCCATTGGCTCTTCATCCGCAGTTCGTGGCGTTCGGCCGGGAACCAGCTGAACGACAGACCGGCGTTGTATTGGTCGCGGCGATAGCGGGCGAATTGATTGGACTCAAGCCAGAGCAGCCAGTCCGGGCTCATGCGCTGCTCAATGAAACCTTCGACGGTCAGGCTGTCGCCGAAAAAGTGGATATGGGTCAGCCAGAATTGATCAAACGGTTCGCTCAGACCTTCTTCCTGACTGAAATAACCAATCTCCCACGCGCTGTTGCCACGCCGTGCCGTGTTCAGATAGGCCTCGATGGTGGTCTTGCCCGGCGCATCCCAGTTGCCATTGCCGCGCGAGATCAAATCATCTTCGCCGGCTTGTTGATAAACGGCTTCGATCTCGGCGTAGTCACCGGCCTTGCTGCGCAGCCGCGTGGTCAGCCGCGCCATGTCGCCGATGTCATCGCCTTGCTGATTGCGGCGCGGTTTGACTTTGCCTTCCCATTCGATTTCGCGAATCAAGGCATCGTCGGCAAAACCGGTCTGCACGAAGCGGCTTTGCCACGCGATCTGCTTCAGGTTGCCGCGTTGCAGATAGCCCATGTCGCTCAGCACCAAGTCCTGTTCGTAATTGACCGCTTCAAAGGTGTGCTGGGTGGCAACCGACGGATTGATGTCAACCGTCAGCCAGCCACCGTTACCGCGCAGCGTTTCATCGAGCAGTGCCGTTTCCGTGTCGATGGTGCTTTGCAGGGCCTGCACGCGGAATCGAACGCTGTCCGTGAAGGCGGTTTCGTAATCGAGACCTTGCACTTCGGCATGCCGATCCAGAAACGGATGTTCGGTGTCGAGCAGCAGATATCCTAATTGGCTGTCGCCGAGTCGGTATTTTGGCCGCAACACCTGAAAGCGACGGCCGATGTCGTCGTTGTAATCGGCTTCCTGGGCGCCGAGATAACTGATCGAGGCATTGCCAGTGGCGGCGCGCATTTTTACTGCGGCATCGATATCGGCGATGCCTTTGCCATCGTCACGGGTGCCGCCTATCCGGCGGGTGTAAATCAGCTGACCGCTGTCGGGTAGCGCCAGAATGAAGTCGTCGTTGTTTTCGGTGAAAAATGGCCGCTTGTCGGAGAAGAACACTTCGATGGCGGAGAAGTCGATCACCAGATCGTCGCTCTCCACCTGACCGAAATCCGGATTCAGTGAACCGACCAACTGAAACGCCGGCGACGGCTTGTAAAACACATCCACGCCGGCGCGAGTTTCGGTGTCGTTGTTGACATTGTCATAACGAACGCTGGCGTAAGGATAAACGTGCGATTGCGAGGTCGAGTAGGCCGGGATCTCGACCTTGGCAAAGGTGCTGACGAAGTCACTTTGCGAAAAGCGCAGGGCAGGGAAGGCGTAACGCTCACCACGCGCTTTCAGCACGCGGTCAAGATAAATGCCGATGGTGCGGGTATCACCATCGACCGGATCCATTGCGGTGATGGTCCATGGGATCAGCATTTCCACCGACCAACCGGCATCGGTTTCATGCACGGCGTATTGCCAGTCGCCATCCCAGTCATTGCGGAAACTGTTGCGCGATGCAATACCGTCTTCAATATCGCCGGCCAGACTGACGGTGAAGTTGTAGGCGGTCTGGCCTTTGCCGTCGTAATCGACAATCAGGTTGACCCGATCTGCTGCGCCAATTTGATCACGCTGGGCCTTGGGCTTGGTGCGGATAACGTCAGTCGGATGTTCGATTTCGAATGCGACTGCCAATCCTTCCGGTCGCGACAGCAGACGGACCTGTTGTTGCAGCTGCGGCTTGTCCTGGGTGTACGGTTCGACCGTGACGAACTGGTCAAACGTCTTGGCCTCGCGCCAAAGCGTTTCATCGGCGCGGCCGTCTATGGTCAGTGCCGAACTGATGGCCAGCGGACTGAACAGCAGGGCAGGCAGGCAATGCAGGCGTTTCATGGCCACAGTCTTGGGATGGATAGCGGAGATGGCCCGGCATGCTACCCAAGCGCGGCCGGCACCGACACCGAAAATATGTCACAACATCTTTTCCGTTCGACGCCTAATCGGACGCGACGGCCTTACCGGATGAGTGACGACGCGGGAGGCCGGCGCTGTTCTTCAGGCCGGAGCGCGAAGACGCGTCGTGATAACGGGCTGAGAAAACAGGCTCTCAAAACAAGTCTTAGCCGCAGGCGGCAATAAGCTGAATCTCGACCTTGTAGCCGGGATTGGCGAGGCGCGCCTCAACGCAGGCACGTGCCGGTGCGGTGCCAGCTGGTACCCACTGATCCCAGACGGCATTGAACGCGTCGATGTGGCGGATATCGGCCAGATAAATGGTCGCCATCAATAGCTGCGCCTTGCTGCTACCGATGCGGCTCAACGTCGCTTCGACACTTGCGAGCATTTCTTCGCTTTGTTGGCGGATGTCGGCATCCAGTGTTTGCGGCACTTCCACCAAATAGACCGT
Organism: uncultured Kangiella sp.; assembly: GCA_946480585.1. Next base: position 8,045 of record CAMLKQ010000037.1, on the reverse strand, counting down.
GCTGTGATGGGCAACAGCGTCTGACCAGCGCTGGGTGGTGCCAAGGCGCGTGATGCTGGAAGCCGGAGTTGTCATGGCGTTTCCTGGGTAGCGAGAAAAGGATGCAGCGGCAATTCCACCACAAAACAGCAGCCGCTGATCGGCAGATTGTCGAACCGCAAACGCCCGCCATGGGCACGGACCAGCGCTTGCGCAATGCTGAGGCCAAGACCAAGACCTCCGTGGTGGCGGCGATCGTCATTTTCGCCCTGAGTGAATGGCAGGTACAAGCGCGCGGCAAGCTCGGCACTGATGCCCGGTCCTTGATCACAGACCAGCAATTGCAACCATTCACCATCGCGCCGTGCGATGAGCTGGATCTCGCTGTGCGGCGGTGAGAACTTGATGGCGTTCGACAGCAATTGATGCAGGATTTGTTCGACCCGGAGGGCATCCAAGTTGACCGGGATATCGACAGTGCAATCGGTGCGAATAGCAATGACTTTGTCCTGCGCTTGCAGCAGATGGGTGACTCTAGCGCTTTCCAGCAATTGGGCAACGTCGGTATCGGCGCGCTGCAACTTGAGCGTGCCGGAGTTGATGTGTTCCATGTCGAGCAGGTCATCAACCAACTCGATCAAGCGATCACAGTTGCGCCGTGCCATCTGCAACAGTTCGGTGCTGTCAGTCGGGCTTTGCGGTGTCTGCTGGGAAATCACCAGTGCGCCGCGCAGCGCGGTCAACGGCGTGCGCAGTTCGTGACTGACCACGGCTACCCAGCGGCGGTGCAGCTGCGCCAACCGTTCCTTTTCGGCGTCGGCCTCACGGCGATTGCGTTCATACAGCCAGGCGGTGACCGAGAGCAGGATCATCGCGGCGCTGATCGCGCCAAATCGGGCCCAGGCCGAGCCCAGCTCCGGATAGTTGGCAAACCGGCCGAGCTGATGCAGCACGGCGAGGGCAAACAGCGCGACGATGATCAGCAGACTCGCCAAGGCCGCACGGATCCGGCCAGGAAAGAAATTGGCGATCAACGGCACAGCGGCCAACCAGATGGTGACGCGCGAGTAGAGGCCGTTATCCTGACTGGCGACCGCGAGTATGGTGAACAGCACCAACAGCACGGAGGCATCGGCGATCAGCCGGCGATCGGCATGGCGGCGCAAGGCTTGCAACAGCGCCAGTATCAGCACTGTGGTCAACAAGGTCGCTGTCGTCGCCGGTTGCCAACCGTCCTCGGTCAGTCGGTGCAGAAACATGACCAGCGCCAACAGCGCCGCTAACGCCAGAAAGGCGGCCTGCAACTGATCGCGACGGCGCGCTTCACCCTCGCGGTTCGGCGTGGCCGGCAACAACCAATCGAGAAAGCGGAAATGGGGCACGATAACGCAGCATCGAGGCGGTACTGGGTTTGAGTGTAGTGGGCTTTGCCGCGGCCGACGGTTCGCCGGCACAGAAAAAGATTGGCTTGATGCGTTGTCGCTGTGATGTCGGTCAGTGCGCAACGAGCGTTCTGTCAGGCAAAGAAAAAGGCGCCGCAGCGCCTTTTTCTTGTGCGGCGTTTGCCGCGACCGGGCTATTCCGACTTTTCCAGATCGGCAATGACGGCCGCCAGGAAGCGGGCGCCTTCGCCACCGGTGCAAGCACGGTGATCGAACGACAGCGACAACGGCAGCATGCGCTGGTTCTCGATGCCGCGTTCGGTCATCTTCAGCTCGTTACGGAAACGGCCGCAGCCCAGGATCGCCACTTGCGGCGGCGTGACAATTGGGGTGCCGTAGCGACCGGCGATCGAACCGTAGTTCGACAGCGTGATCGTGGCGCCACTCATGTCATCCGGCTTGATGGCCTTGTCAGCGATCTTCTTGCGCAGCACTTCGACGTCTGCACGCAGTTCGCTCATCGATTTGCTTTGCGCTTCTTTCACGCACGGCACATACAGACCATCCGGGGTATCGACCGCGATGCCGACATTGACGTTCGGATGCAGCAAGCGCTCCATGTTGGCGCCGTCGAACCAGGCGTTGAGCGCCGGCTCGGTTTTGGCGGCCGCGCACAGCGCGCGAATGTAGCGGGCGAGGGAGTCTTCGCCTTTTTTCCACTTGCTGATGTTGGCATCTTCCATCAGCGTGACCGGCACAACCGTCTGATGCGACACCGTCATCGCTTGCGCCATGGCGCGGCGTACGCCACGCACCGGTTCCGGTTTGATCTGCACGGTAACGGTTGGCAAACGGGCACCGGTCGCCGGTGTTGCTACGCTGGCCGCGGCAGGTGCTGCCGTGCGGGCAACGGCAGGTGCACCCGACGATGCGGCTTTCACGTCATCGCGCGTGATCGTGCCTTTCGGACCACTGCAGTTGCAGCGGCTCAAATCAACACCGAGTTCGTTGGCGAGCTTGCGCACCGCCGGCGAGGCGCGGAACGCCAGCGGATTGTTGGTTGATGTCGCAACCGGCGCAGCGGCGAGCGCAACCGATTTGGTGCTGCCACCAGCAGCGGCGGATTTGACATCGGCCTGGGTGATCTTGCCACCGGTACCGGTGCCTTTGACTTGCGCCAGATCGACACCGAGTTTCTTTGCCAGCGCTTTCACCACGGCGTCGCTGCTTTCAGCAACGATGGTGTTGCCGACTTGCACGGCGCCAACGACGGTGCCGGCATCGGCCGGTGCTTCGTCTTTCTTCGCTGGCGCCGGTGCTGTTGCAGTCGAACCGGCACCGGCGAAAGTCACCAGCGGTGCGTGGGTGATGATCACATCACCGGCCTTGCCGTGCAGTTTGGCAATGACACCGTTGTGCGGCGACGGCACTTCGACGACGGCTTTGGCGGTTTCCATTTCGGCGATCGGTTGATCGACCTTGACGGTGTCGCCTTCTTTCACCAGCCATTTGACGATGGTGGCATCCGGCAGACCTTCGCCGAGATCGGGCAACAGAAACACTTCACCGCCACCGGCAGGGGCCGCCGCGGCCGCTTGCGGAATACCGGCAGCGACTTGCGCATGCATCGGCGCCGAAGCTGCAACCGGCGCAGCGGCAACCGGTTTGTCGCCGGCATTGCCGAAGGTCACCAGCGGCGCATGGGTGATGATCACATCACCGGCCTTGCCGTGCAGCGTAACGATGACGCCATTGACCGGCGATGGCACTTCCACCACGGCTTTGGCGGTTTCCATTTCCGCGATCGGTTGATCGACTTTGACGGTGTCGCCTTCCTTGACCAGCCATTTGACAATGGTGGCGTCCGGCAGGCCTTCACCCAGATCGGGCAATTCGAATACGTAGGACATAATCCTGCGGTTTCCCTGTTGTCATCCGCCTGTTGGCAGATGCTGATTCGTCTTGCAAACGGTCATCACCGTTCGGTTCGCGCTGCAGGCGATCCCGGACTTGCACGCTGCACGGCCCGGGATGACCTGATGGTGACCGTCAGGTCACTTGTACTGCATCAAGCGGCGCGCTTCTTCCAGAATGCGGTCCACGCTCGGCATGAACTGCTTTTCCAGTTTGTAGTACGGCATGGTGGTGTCATAACCGGTGACGCGACCGATCGGCGCGAGCAGGTTGAACAGACCATGCTCCGCGACTTGCGCGGCAATTTCCGAGGCCCACGAACCCGAGCGCGGTGCTTCGCAAACGATGCAAAGGCGACCAGTCTTGGCAACCGACTCCAGAATGGTGTCGATATCGAGCGGCGAAATGGTCGCGACGTCGATCACTTCGGCGCTGATGCCTTCCAGCTTCAGCTTGTCGGCGGCGATCAGCGTTTCGTGCATCATCGCGCCCCAGCTGACCAGGGTGATGTCGGTGCCTTCGCGATCCACAAAGCAGGTGCCGAGCGGATACTCTTCACCGTTGTCTTCGATCTCGTGCTTGACGATACGGTAGACGCGCTTCGGTTCGAAGAACAGCACCGGATCCGGATCACGAATCGCGGCGAGCAGCAGGCCGTAAGCGCGGGTCGGGTTTGACGGGATAACCACTTTCAAACCCGGAATATGCGCACACTGTGCTTCCGGCGAATCGCTGTGGTGTTCCGGCGCGTGAATGCCACCGCCCCACGGCGCGCGAATGACCATTGGCAGCGTGATACGGCCGCGGGTACGCAGGCGCATACGGGCCATGTGGTTATAGATCATGTCGTACGCCGGCATCATGAACGCTTCGAATTGCATTTCAGCAACCGGCTTCATGCCTTGCGCGGCCATGCCGATCGCCAAACCGGCAATCATCGATTCGGCCAGCGGGGTGTCGATCACGCGGTCCTTGCCAAACTTTTGCGCGAGACCGTTGGTGGCGCGGAACACACCACCGTTGACGCCAACGTCTTCACCGAGCACGACAACGTCGTTGTCGCGCTTCAGCTCGTGGGCGAGAGCCAAATTAACGGCTTCAATCAGGGTAATAGCAGCCATGCTGGCGACTCCTTAGTGATGACCGCCAGTGTGCTTGGCGCCACGGGCAATGGCGTCAGCACGCTGCTGCTGGATGTGTTTCGGCAGTTCGGCGTAGAGCGTGTCGAACATGTCTTCCGGCTTCGGCGCCGGGAAAGTTTTGTAAGCGTGCACCGCGGCTTCGATTTCGTCAGCCACTTCTTTTTGCAGCGCTTCCTCGTCCTTGTCGCTCCAGGCTTTCAACGATTCGAGGTAACCGCGCAAGCGCTTGATCGGCTCGCTGTCCCAGCCTTTTTCGAGTTCATCTTTCGAGCGGTAACGCGAGGCGTCATCAGCGGTGGTGTGATCGCAGAGGCGATACGACACCGCTTCGATCAGCGTCGCGCCTTTGCCGGCACGCGCTTTCTCGAACGCTTTGTGGGCGACGTCGTAGACGGCGAGAATGTCGTTGCCATCGACCTGCACGCTTTCGATGCCGGCGGCGATGCCTTTCTGGGCGTAGGTTTCGCAGTTGGTCTGGATTTCAGACGGCACCGAGATCGCCCACTGGTTGTTGTTGATGAAGAACACCACGCCGAGATTCCAGATGCCAGCAACGTTGATGGCTTCGTAGAAATCGCCTTCCGAGGTGCCACCTTCACCGATTTCGGTGACCACCGCACGCTGCTGCTTGCGGTATTTGATGGCAGTCGCCACGCCGGTGGCGTGCAGGCACTGGGTCGCGATCGGCACCGCGATCGGGAAGTCTTCACGCGCGACCTTGAAGTCGGAACCGCGCTCGTCACCACCCCAATACAGGAAAATTTCCAGCATCGAGACGCCGTGCATCAGCAGGCCGCCGGTCGAGCGGTAATACGGCACCAGCACGTCTTCTTTTTTCAGTGCCAGACCGTAACCGATGCCGATGGCTTCCTGACCCAGACTGGCCGGGTAGGTACCCATATTGCCGGTGCGTTGCAGGGCGTAGGCTTTGGCATCGAAGGCGCGCAGACGAACCATGTTGCAATACATCGACCGCAGCAGATCCTTGTCTTTGGCGAAATCGGGCAGGGTTTTGGTGAGCGGCTTGCCGGTCGGGTCCAGGTACTGGACGCGTTCGATGGCAAACTTCGCGACGGTGGTCGTCGACAAGGCAAATCCTCCGGGGTGGTGAAGGACAAAAAAAGCGCGTGAGATCCTAGCCGTCTATGAACTGAACAGCCAGTTTCCCTTTACGCAAACGGAAGGGCGCGCATTGTACCCGAGTCAGTGTGACAGCCCAACAGGGCTGAACGACCGGCCAGACCAGATGTTTCGTGGATTTTCATGTTGCGATGCAGCATGGCTGGGTCCATCCATTGCTGCGGCGGGTTCGGCTGGATAGGTCGCCCAACACCGGCAACCCATTCGGCGACAGCTGCCGAGGTGTGGGTCGCCATACCCAAACTGGCGAAATCGGCAACGCCCGGTATTCCGACCGAATGGCCTGCGCCGGCAACGCGGGTACAATCGTCGCCTTCTTTCTTCCTTTTACCTCAAGTCCCGGCGCTGCGGCCGGGCCGGAGCTGCCGATGGCCAAGGGCAACAACCAGCCGAAATCGCCGAAATTTCGCAAGGATTACCGCGCCAGCGACTACCTCATCGACCGGGTCACGATGACCGTCGACCTCTATGAAAGCCATGCCGAGATCTACAGCCAGCTGCAAATACGCGCCAACCCGGCGGTTGCGAAGCCGTCCGGCGAGCTGCGCCTCGACGGCGAAGAGCTTAGCCTGAAGGCAATTCACCTCGATGGTCAGGTTGTGCCGGCCAACCGCTATGTGCAGGACGATGATGGCCTGACCTTGCACGAGGTGCCGGCGCAGTTCAGCCTGGAAACCGTGGTCCAAATCGCGCCGCAGAGCAATACCCGGCTCGAAGGGCTGTACAAGTCAGGCGGCAAGTTCTGCACCCAATGTGAAGCCGAGGGCTTTCGCCGCATTACCTTCTTTTTGGATCGGCCGGACATCATGGCGAGCTATGACGTCACCATCCGTGCCGACAAGGCGAGTTACCCGCACCTGCTCGGCAACGGCAACCCGGCCGGGCGGGGCGATCTGGACGGTGGCCGCCATTTCGCCCGCTGGCTCGATCCGTTCCCGAAGCCGTGTTACCTGTTCGCCTTGGTCGCCGGCGATTTCGATTTGCTCGACGACACGTTCGTCACCCGCTCCGGTCGCCAGGTCGCGCTGAAAATTTATGTCGACAAGGGCAAGCTCGACCAATGCGAACATGCCATGGCCTCGCTGAAAGCCTCGATGCGCTGGGACGAAGAAAAATACGGCCGTGAGTACGATCTCGATATTTACCAGATCGTCGCTGTGTCCGATTTCAATATGGGCGCGATGGAGAACAAGGGCCTCAACATCTTCAACACCAAGTATGTGCTCGCCAATCGCGAGACCGCGACCGATGTCGATTACGAAGGTGTCGAGAGCGTCATTGCGCACGAATACTTCCACAACTGGACCGGTAATCGGGTCACCTGTCGCGACTGGTTCCAGCTGTCGCTGAAAGAGGGCTTGACGGTATTTCGCGATCAGCAATTCTCCGCCGACATGGGCTCGCCGACGGTCAAACGCATGGACGATGTCCGGGTGATCCGCACCGCGCAGTTTTCGGAAGATGCCGGCCCGATGGCGCATCCGATTAGGCCCGACAGCTATGTCGAAATGAACAACTTCTACACCGTGACGGTGTACAACAAAGGTGCCGAAGTCATTCGCATGCTGCACACGCTGCTCGGTGAGCAGGGCTTCCGCAAAGGCATGGATTGCTATTTCGAGCGTAATGATGGCAAAGCGGTGACCTGTGATGATTTCGTTGCGGCCCACGCCGACGCCAACGGCATGGATTTGCACCAGTTCCAACTGTGGTACAGCCAGGCCGGTACGCCGACCGTCACGGTCAGTGATGCGTTTGATCCGGCGCGTGGCGAATACCGGTTGACGCTGAAGCAGTACACCAAGCCGACGCCGGGCCAAGCGATCAAGGCACCGTTCCTGATCCCGTTCCGGATGGGCTTGCTGGACAAAAATGGCAAGGAGTTGCCGTTGAACTGGCAATGCGGCAGCGAGCAGGGCAGTGCACCGGTGCTGCCGCTGCGCGAAGCGGAGCAGACCTTTGTCTTCCGCGGCCTCGCCGAACGGCCGTTACCCTCCTTGCTGCGTGATTTTTCGGCACCGGTGAAACTGGAGTATGGCTACAGCGACGAGCAGCTGGCGTTCCTGTTGCAGCACGACAGCAATTTGTTCAACCGCTGGGATGCCAGTCAGACGCTCGGCAGTCGGGTGCTGCTGCAACTGGCGGCGGATTTTCGCGCCGGTAAACCGTTGACGCTGCCGACGGTGCTGACCGAAGCTCTGCAAGCCGTGTTGCGTGATGACACAGTCGACAACGCCGTGCGTGCGCGACTGTTGCAGTTGCCGGATATCGCTTATTTGCAGGAGCAGGTTGAGGTGGTGGATATCGATGCGCTGGTTGCAGCGCAGCGTTTCCTGCGTCGGGCGCTCGCGGAAGCGCTGCATGATGCGCTGCTGGCCTGTCAGCAACGTCACCGCGGCGCCGGCGGCGTCGATGGTGTTGCCATTGGCAAACGGGCGCTGGCCAATGCCTGCCTTGCCTTGCTGGTCGAAAGCGGCCGTGAGTCGGC